>NZ_JADBRK010000019.1:0-87162 GCF_014930595.1 Enterobacter cloacae complex sp. P42RS | reverse complement strand
GTCACGCGGCCTGCGGGGCGGGAGTTTCGTCCGCTGGTGGAGACAATTGCGGCCATCGGACAGACGTTTCCGCCCGTGGCGGTGCTGGCGATAGCTGTTCCGGTGATGGGCTTTGGCCAACAGCCTGCCATCATTGCGCTGATTTTATACGGCGTATTGCCGGTTCTGCAGGGCACGCTGGCGGGCATCGCGGCGGTACCTGCGTCCGTGCTGAGCGTGGCGGAAGGGATGGGGATGAGCCGCTGGCAGCGGCTGCGCAAGGTAGAACTGCCACTTGCGGCACCGGTTATTATTGCCGGGATCCGCACGTCTGTGATCATTAACATCGGGACGGCGACCATTGCGTCTACGGTCGGTGCCAATACGCTGGGAACGCCGATCATCATCGGCTTAAGCGGGTTTAATACGGCTTATATTGTGCAGGGGGCGGTACTGGTCGCGCTGGCGGCCATCGTTGTCGATCGCCTTTTTGAGCGGCTGGCGTTGTACCTCAGCCGACACCGCCACGAACGATAAACGAGTATCCTGCAAGCATCACCCCGCCGATACCGCTTACGGCCATCAGGACAAAAAGGGTAATAATGGCGAGTTTGGTTGCCTTCATCATGTGCTCCTGTTGTTAACGGAACAATTATACGGTGAAGCGCAGCTGTTAATGAACCATTAAATGCCGTTATGGCTCATCCGGGCCAAGGGAATAAACCGGATAACCATGCTCACGCCACTCCGTCAGCAGCTGTTGCTGCGTGGCGGACGGCACTTCGCCACACCAGACCAGCAGGGTTTGGCCGTCGAAAAACTCGGGTTTGAGCTGTCCCAGCGAGTGCGCAAGGACATCCACGCGCCAGCCCTTTTGGGTGGCGATCCACGCTTCCAGCCACAGACGGGTGGTATCGTGCACGTTCCAGCCGACCACCAGCGCATCTTTTCCTGCCTTGTTCTTCGCCGAGGCAAGACAGACGGCAATATAGTTGATCAGCACCCCGTCAAGCATGCTGAGCAGCGCCTGCAGTGTAGACTGTTGGCACTGCAGGCGCCGACGGAGCGGAATGAAAAGATGGGTGATAAGCGTTTTCGCCGGATAATCGCGACCCTGCTCTTTGATCCAGGCGCGCAGTCGCTGCAGGTTACCGGCCTGCAGGAGCCGCAGCAGCGTTTCCTGCTGCTCGCGCCAGAGGCGTTGCGTGTCCGGGTCGTCGTGGCTCAGCAGGGACTTCACTTTCCCGACCTGCACCCCGTTGTCGATCCAGCTTTTGATTTCACGGATCCGGTCGATATCGGTATCGTTGAAAAGGCGATGACCACCGTCCGTCCTCTGCGGTTTGAGCAATCCATACCGTCGCTGCCACGCCCGTAGGGTAACGGGATTGATATCACAAAGGAGTGCCACTTCACCGATTGTGTAAAGCGCCATATTTGCCCCCTGGCTTACGCGTCCCCAGCTTAACTGTAGACCCACTTTGCCGAACCAGGAAGAATTGATTAATTTTTAAACAAATAATGCGAACCATGCACGATGTGCAGAAAAAGATGTGATAACGGACACGATTTTACGCTTTTTTGGGGCGCTTCAAAGAAAGTTCAGCCGCATCCGTGTATGTTACGCGTTTTTTAGCGTGTGCGGTTTTGAGTATGTACGAGTTTAACCTTGTGTTGCTGTTGCTTCAGCAGATGTGCGTGTTTCTGGTCATTGCCTGGCTGATGAGCAAAACGCGTCTTTTCATTCCGCTGATGCAGGTCACCGTACGCCTGCCGCACAAGCTGCTCTGCTACGTCACCTTCTCTATTTTTTGCATCATGGGGACCTACTTCGGCCTCCACATCGAAGACTCTATTGCTAATACGCGTGCCATCGGCGCTGTGATGGGCGGGCTGCTGGGCGGCCCGGTCGTCGGTGGCCTTGTCGGTTTAACCGGTGGGCTGCATCGCTATTCCATGGGCGGGATGACGGCGCTCAGCTGCATGATCTCGACGATCGTCGAAGGGCTGCTTGGTGGCCTGGTGCACAGCTATATGATTAAGCGCGGTCGCCCGGACAAGGTGTTTAGCCCGCTTACCGCCGGGGCCATCACATTTGTGGCTGAAATGGCGCAGATGGCGATCATTCTGCTGATTGCCCGCCCGTTCGAGGATGCTCTGCACCTGGTCAGCAGTATTGCCGCCCCGATGATGGTGACCAACACCGTCGGCGCGGCGCTGTTTATGCGTATTCTGCTCGACAAGCGCGCCATGTTTGAGAAGTACACCTCGGCCTTTTCCGCCACGGCGTTAAAGGTTGCCGCCTCGACCGAAGGGATCCTGCGTCAGGGATTTAACGAAGAGAACAGCATGAAGGTCGCGCAGGTGCTCTATAAAGAGCTGGATATCGGCGCGGTGGCCATTACCGATCGCGAAAAGCTGCTGGCGTTTACCGGCACCGGAGACGATCACCATCTGCCGGGCAAACCGATCTCGTCGACCTATACGCTGCGCGCCATTGAAACCGGCGAAGTAGTGTATGCCGACGGTAACGAAGTGCCTTACCGCTGCTCTCTGCATCCGCAGTGCAAGCTGGGCTCCACGCTGGTCATTCCGCTGCGCGGGGAAAATCAGCGAGTGATGGGCACCATCAAGCTGTATGAGGCGAAAAACCGTCTGTTCAGCTCCATCAACCGCACGCTGGGGGAGGGTATCGCCCAGCTTCTTTCCGCGCAAATTCTGGCCGGGCAGTATGAACGGCAGAAAGCCCTGCTGACGCAGTCTGAAATTAAGCTGCTGCATGCCCAGGTCAATCCGCATTTCCTGTTTAATGCCCTCAACACGCTCAAAGCGGTGATTCGCCGCGACAGCGATCAGGCCGCGCAACTGGTGCAGTTTTTGTCGACCTTTTTCCGTAAAAACCTGAAGCGCCCGTCAGAGATCGTGACCCTCGCCGATGAAATTGAGCACGTGAATGCCTATCTGCAAATTGAGCAGGCGCGGTTTCAGTCCCGCCTGCAGGTGTCGCTCTCCGTTCCGGACGAGCTGGCGTATCAGCATCTTCCGGCCTTTACCCTGCAGCCTATTGTTGAGAACGCCATCAAGCACGGTACCTCGCAGCTGCTGGGGAGAGGGGAGATAACCATTGCCGCCAGCCGTTTTAACCACCATCTGGTGCTGGATATTGAAGATAACGCCGGGCTGTACCAGCCTTCCGCTTCGGGCGGATTAGGGATGAGCCTGGTTGATAAACGTCTGCGCGCCCATTTTGGCGACGACTGTGGCATTACCGTCGCCTGCGAGCCTGACCGTTTTACCCGTATTACCGTTCGACTGCCGCTGGAGGAAAACGCATGTTAAGAGTGCTGATCGTGGATGACGAGCCGCTGGCACGGGAAAACCTGCGCGTTCTGCTGCAGGAGCAGACAGACATTGAGATTGTGGGGGAGTGCGCCAACGCCATTGAGGCCATCGGTGCGGTGCACAAGCTGCGCCCGGACGTGCTGTTCCTCGACATTCAGATGCCGCGCATCAGCGGGCTGGAGATGGTCGGCATGCTCGACCCGGCGCATCGTCCCTACATCGTGTTTCTGACGGCGTTCGACGAATATGCCGTTAAGGCTTTTGAGGAGCACGCTTTCGATTATTTACTCAAGCCGATTGAAGAGAAGCGGCTGGAAAAAACGCTCACCCGCTTACGCCAGGAGCGAACCGTCCAGGACGTTACGCTGCTGCCGGAAAACCAGCAGCCGCTGAAATTTATCCCCTGCACCGGGCACAGCCGGATTTATCTGCTGCAAATGGATGATGTGGCGTTTGTCAGCAGCCGCCTGAGCGGGGTGTTTGTCACCAGCGCGGAAGGGAACGAAGGGTTTACCGAGCTGACCCTGCGCACGCTGGAGAGCCGTACGCCGCTGATTCGCTGTCACCGTCAGTATCTGGTGAACATGGCACACCTGAAGGAGATCCGTCTGGAAGATAACGGTCAGGCCGAGCTGGTGCTGCGCGCCGGGCAGACCGTCCCCGTCAGCCGTCGCTATCTGAAAAGTTTGAAAGAGGCGATTGGCCTGTAAAACTGGTACACTGCGCGCCATTGCATCATCGACATTCGAAGGCTCTATGCTAAGTAACGATATTCTTCGTAGCCTGCGCTACACCCTGAAAGCAAACAATAACGACATGGTGCGCATTCTTGCGCTGTCCGACATGGAATCCACGTCTGCAAATTTTGATACCTGGATGACCAAAGAGGACGAAGAGGGCTTCGTCCGCTGCCCGGACATCATTCTGTCGGGTTTTCTGAACGGGCTGATTTACGATAAACGTGGAAAAGAAGACTCCACGCCCGAGCTGGCGCTGGAGCGTCGCGTGAACAACAACACGGTGCTGAAAAAGCTGCGTATCGCCTTCTCGCTGAAAACGGACGATATCCAGGCGATCATGACCGAGCAGAAATACCGCGTGTCGATGCCGGAAATCACTGCCATGATGCGCGCGCCGGACCACAAAAATTACCGCGAGTGCGGCGACCAGTTTCTGCGTAATTTCCTGCGCGGGCTGACCCATCGGGTGCATCACCCGAAACCATAAAAAAAGCCGGAGATTATCTCCGGCTTTTTTTTTATTTCACCTGCTGGCCCGGCTTCGCGCCTTCGTCTGGGCTTAACAGGAAGATATCCTTCCCGCCAGGGCCTGCTGCCATCACCATCCCCTCGGAAATGCCGAAGCGCATTTTGCGCGGCGCCAGGTTAGCGACCATCACGGTTTGACGGCCGATCAGCACCTGCGGGTCCGGGTAGGCAGAACGGATGCCGGAGAAGACGTTGCGCTTCTCGCCGCCGAGATCCAGCGTCAGGCGCAGCAGCTTGTCAGAGCCTTCCACGAATTCTGCGTTTTCAATCAGCGCCACGCGCAGGTCGACTTTAGCGAAGTCATCAAAGGTGATGGTTTCCTGAATCGGATCGTCCGCCAGCGGGCCGGTTACCGGTGCTGCAGCCGCTTTCACCTCTTCTTTAGAGGCTTCGACCAGCGCTTCAACCTGCTTCATCTCGATGCGGTTATACAGCGCCTTAAAGGTGTTCACCTTGTGGCCGAGCAGCGGCTGCGCCATTGCATCCCAGGTCAGTTCGGTATTCAGGAACGCTTCAGCGCGGGCTGCCAGCTGCGGCAGAACCGGCTTCAGGTACGTCATCAGCACGCGGAACAGGTTGATGCCCATGGAGCAGATGGCCTGCAGATCGGCATCGCGGCCTTCCTGTTTAGCGACAACCCACGGCGCCTGCTCGTCCACATAGCGGTTAGCCAGGTCAGCCAGCGCCATGATTTCACGCACTGCTTTACCGAACTCGCGCGTTTCCCAGGCTTCGCCAATGGTGGCTGCCGCGTCGGTGAAGGTTTGGTACAGAGCAGGGTCCGCCAGCTCAGCGGCCATTACCCCGTCAAAGCGCTTGGCGATAAAGCCCGCGTTACGGGACGCCAGGTTCACCACCTTGTTGACGATGTCTGCGTTCACGCGCTGCACGAAATCTTCCAGGTTCAGGTCGATATCGTCGATGCGGGAAGAGAGCTTCGCGGTGTAGTAGTAGCGCAGGCTGTCCGCGTCGAAGTGGTTCAGCCAGGTGCTGGCCTTGATGAACGTCCCGCGGGACTTGGACATTTTGGCGCCGTTCACCGTGACGTAGCCGTGTACGAACAGGTTGGTCGGCTTGCGGAAGTTGCTGCCTTCCAGCATGGCCGGCCAGAACAGGCTGTGGAAGTAAACGATGTCTTTGCCGATGAAGTGGTACAGCTCGGCGGTAGAGTCTTTCTTCCAGTATTCGTCGAAGCTGACGGTGTCGCCCCGCTTGTCGCACAGGTTCTTGAAGGAGCCCATGTAGCCGATTGGCGCGTCCAGCCAGACGTAGAAATATTTGCCCGGCGCATTCGGGATTTCGAAGCCAAAGTACGGCGCATCGCGGGAGATATCCCACTGCTGCAGGCCGGATTCGAACCACTCCTGCATCTTGTTCGCCACCTGCTCCTGCAGCGCGCCACTGCGGGTCCACGCCTGCAGCATTTCGCTGAAGGACGGCAGGTCGAAGAAGAAGTGCTCGGAATCACGCATCACAGGTGTGGCGCCGGATACCACGGATTTGGGCTCAATCAGTTCGGTCGGGCTGTAGGTCGCGCCGCAGACTTCGCAGTTATCGCCGTACTGATCCGGGGATTTACATTTTGGACAGGTGCCTTTGACGAAACGGTCCGGCAGGAACATGCCTTTTTCCGGATCGTACAGCTGAGAGATAGTGCGGTTTTTGATGAAACCGTTCTCTTTCAGACGGGTGTAGATCAGCTCCGACAGCTCGCGGTTTTCGTCGCTGTGCGTGGAGTGATAGTTGTCATAGCTGATGTCAAAGCCAGCAAAATCGGTCTGATGCTCCTGACTCATTTCGGCAATCATCTGCTCCGGGGAAATCCCCAGCTGCTGTGCTTTCAGCATGATCGGCGTGCCGTGGGCATCGTCCGCACAGATGAAGTTAACCTCGTGGCCGCGCATTCGCTGGTAACGGACCCAGACATCAGCCTGGATATGCTCCAGCATGTGGCCGAGGTGGATTGAGCCGTTGGCGTACGGCAGGGCGCACGTTACCAGAATTTTTTTCGCGACTTGAGTCATAGTAGGCATTACTTCTTTTAACTGTGAAAAGGGTTTTCGATATTACCAAAAGGGGCATTATTAAGTAAGCACAAACCACGGCCTTTCAGGTAAACTTGTTTGTCTAAGGTCTTATTCACAAGAACAAAGGAGTCGGGATGAGTTCTCAATCCCAGGCCAAATCACCGGAAGCCTTACGAGCAATGGTCGCCGGGACGCTGGCTAACTTTCAGCATCCAACCCTGAAACATAACCTCACTACGCTGAAAGCGTTGCACCACGTCGCGTGGCTGGACGATACGCTGCACGTTGAAGTGCAGATGCCGTTCGTCTGGACCAGCGCCTTTGACGCGCTGAAAGAGCAGACCAGCGCGGAGCTGCTGCGCATTACCGGTGCGAAAGCGATTGACTGGAAGCTGAGCCACAGCATTGCCACGCTGAAGCGTGTGAAAAATCAGCCGGGCGTCAACGGGGTGAAAAACATCATCGCCGTGAGTTCAGGTAAGGGTGGGGTGGGTAAATCCTCTACCGCCGTCAACCTCGCGCTCGCTCTGGCGGCGGAAGGGGCAAAGGTCGGTATTCTGGATGCCGATATCTACGGTCCGTCTATTCCAAACATGCTGGGTGCGGAAAATCAGCGTCCAACCTCGCCGGACGGCACGCATATGGCGCCGATCGTGGCGCACGGTCTGGCGACCAACTCCATCGGTTACCTGGTGACCGACGATAACGCCATGGTCTGGCGCGGCCCGATGGCCAGCAAAGCGCTGCTGCAGATGCTGCAGGAAACGATGTGGCCGGATCTGGATTATCTGGTGCTGGACATGCCGCCGGGCACCGGTGACATTCAGCTGACGCTGGCGCAGAACATCCCGGTAACGGGGGCCGTTGTGGTCACCACGCCGCAGGATATCGCGCTGATCGACGCCAAAAAAGGCATCGTGATGTTCGAGAAAGTGGAAGTGCCGGTGCTCGGCATCGTCGAGAACATGAGCATGCACATCTGCAGCAACTGCGGACACCATGAGCCTATCTTTGGTACGGGTGGGGCGGAAAAACTGGCTGCGCAGTATCACACCCAGCTGCTGGGGCAGATGCCGCTGCATATTTCCTTGCGTGAAGATCTGGACAGCGGGAAGCCGACGGTCGTCAGCCGTCCGGACAGCGAGTTCGCTGAGATGTATCGCCAGCTGGCGGGGCGCGTTGCGGCGCAGCTCTACTGGCAGGGTGAAGTGATCCCGGGTGAAATCGCCTTCCGCGCGGTGTAACCCCCAGCGCTGGATTGCCGGGTGGCGG
This sequence comes from Enterobacter cloacae complex sp. P42RS, assembly GCF_014930595.1. Classification (NCBI taxonomy): domain Bacteria; kingdom Pseudomonadati; phylum Pseudomonadota; class Gammaproteobacteria; order Enterobacterales; family Enterobacteriaceae; genus Enterobacter; species Enterobacter cloacae complex sp. P42RS. The sequence continues at coordinate 79,274 of NZ_JADBRK010000019.1, read as the reverse complement.
CTTCGCCTTACCCGGCCTACGAAATACGATTTTGTAGGTCAGGTAAGCGAAGCGCCACCTGACTTTACCCAAGCCGGTAATGCATAAGATAGTACTCTCCCTCAGGAGAATTCCCCGTCGCCTCAATGTGCCAGCCGTGCCGCTGGTAAAATGTAATAGCCCGCGCATTTTTCACCAGACACTTGAGTGAGCCCGTGCTGGTAAACGTCTTCTCTACGTGCTCAAGCAACACATGTCCGACGCCCAGGCTCTGATACTGCGGGTCGACAAACAGGTTGTGCAGAAAATTATCGTTCGTCCAGACTGAGGCGAAGCCAAGTCGGTGCCCATCCTGCTCCGCCACCCAAATCTCTTCGTCCAGGGTTGCCGCGTCAAAATCTTCAAGCTGCCACGCAGAACTGTCCAGCCACGGCCAGGCTTCACGCCGGGCGTGGAGGTAGAGCGTACGCAGGAAAGGGCGGTCGCTCTCCTGCCACGGACGGATTACGATCGTATCAGCGATGATAGAAAATATCTCCATTGTAGGCTTTGTAGATTTTGCCATCTGCATCGCCAATCAGGACGTAGTTTTCGCCCATGTAGGTCCAGTGGGTACCGGCATCCGGTGCCGGAAGGTTACGCAGCTGGTACTGTTTAATGGTGTACTCCGGCGTTTGATACTGCGCCGGTGCCGTATCGCCGATTTTAAACTTCGTGAAATCGGCGATGAACTCTTGTTCTTCATAGGCCTTGATGCCCGATGGCGCAGCGGCGGTTTGCGGGGCAGAAAACGCGGAGCCCGCCAGAGACAGTAATACACCCAGAAGCAGCAATTTACGCTTAGCCATTTTTTCTCCAGTGATATTGTTTCAGAGACTTTCGTCTGCAGGGCACACAGCACAAGACAGACGGTCTATTTTAAGTATCAAAGCATGATGCATTTGATAAAAAATGTAACAAAAGTGGAGGGGTTTGGGTAGTCGATAGCGGTGATGCTCATCATTGCGGTGAATGTTGATTGTGCGGAATATTTGTTATTTTTATTATTTTATTAATCTATTCTGAAAATAAGTTTATACGTCAAAATAGCACCGTTAAGCGAATGCTTTCGTAAGGGATAACATTTAATATCGCGGCGCATAAAGTATTATTACTCTCCGTTTTCTTGCGCAATTGTGCGCTGTTTTTTAACTTTTTAAACGACAGCAAACGTGTGTTTTACAGTATCACGGTGAAATAATAAATAACTATATTTCAAGGGCTTGCTTGCTTTCTTTTGCGAGTTAACTACCCAGCGCAACGATAAATCAACATTTTATATAAATGAAAAATACAACTGCTCTTTTACTGTCCTTTCTGACTCTCAGCCAGCTAACAGGATGTGTATTTTCACCAGGCCAGAACTTAAGTCTTTCCGGGAAAAAAGTCACTACCGGTGAGGAAATTAACGATCCGCTGGACAAACGCGTGGAAGTTTTTCCTTTAACCCCTGGATTGATTGAAAAACTGCGCCCACCCGTTTCTAAATCTCAGGCAAATCCTACTCTGGATGAGCAGCTCAAAAACTGGGAATACCGCATTGGCACAGGGGACATTTTGACGGTCACCGTCTGGGATCACCCTGAACTCACGACGCCCGCAGGGCAGTACCGTAGCGCGAGCGACGCGGGTAACTGGGTTAACGCCGATGGTACGCTTTTCTACCCCTACGTCGGCAAGCTGAAAGTGGTGGGCAAAACGGTTTCGCAGGTACGTGAGGAGATCACCGCGCGGCTGGATGAGGTCATTGAGAGCCCTCAGGTGGACGTCAGCGTTGCCTCCTTCCGTTCTCAAAAAGCCTATATCACCGGAGAGGTTGAGAAATCGGGCCAGCAGCCAATAACCAATATTCCATTGACGGTAATGGATGCGGTGAACGCCGCGGGCGGTCTCTCTGCGGATGCCGACTGGCGTAACGTCGTGCTCACGCATGATGGCCAGGACTCGCGCCTTTCCCTCTATGCTCTGATGCAACATGGCGATTTAACCCAAAATAAGCTGCTTTATCCGGGCGATATCCTGTTTGTTCCCCGGAACGACGCGCTGAAAGTGTTTGTGATGGGCGAGGTGGTTAAACAGAGCACCCTTAAGATGGATCGTAGCGGCATGACGCTGGCCGAAGCCCTGGGGAATGCAGGCGGGCTGAACCAGAATATGGCCGATGCAACCGGGATTTTTGTTATTCGCCCGGTTTCACGAAAAGGCGAGAAAGATAAAATCGCCAACATCTATCAACTCAATGCGGAAGATGCCTCAGCCATGGTGCTGAGCACAGAATTCGAGCTGGAACCGTACGACATTGTCTATGTCACGACGGCACCGCTTTCACGCTGGAATCGTGTGATCGCCCAGCTGGTACCCACCATCAGTGGCGTACATGACCTGACCGAAACCGTCCGTTACATCAGATCGTGGCCGCAATAATGTTCAATTCAATTCTCGTGGTTTGCACCGGCAATATTTGCCGTTCACCGATTGGTGAGCGGCTGTTGCGCCAGCAGCTACCCGACGCGCAGGTGACCTCGGCAGGTATTTTCGGGCTTGAAGGACGCCCGGCGGATGCGACTGCAAAGGCAGTCGCCTTACGTCATGGCGTTTCGCTGGAAGGTCACGTGGCGCGTAAGGTCACACGTTTTCTGTTACAAAAATCCGATTTGATTCTGGTGATGGAGCCAGAGCATCTCCGTTTTATTGCCTCAGTGGCGCCGGAGAATCGGGGGAAATCGCTGTTGTTTGGTCAGTGGCTGGAAACAAAGGACATTCCCGACCCGTATCGCAAAAGCCGGGAAGCCTTCGAATATGTTTTCGAGCAGTTAGGAAAAGCCAGTCAGGAATGGGCTCGTCGTTTGCGTCAACAAGGAATGAAGCAGTAATGTCGTCTCATAAATCAGACAAATTTGGTGCTGCGACACCGCATGATAAAGAAATTGATCTCATTCAGCTGTTGGCTGAGATGTTTGATCATCGGGTAATGATAGCGTGCATCACGCTCCTGTTCACCGTATGCGCCGGGATCTATGCGTATAGCGTCACACCAATCTATCAGGCTGATGCCCTTGTGCAGATAGAAGCGAAGCAGGACAACTCGTTGCTCAAAAGCTTAAGCCAGTTTGGTACCGATCTTTCACCTGATGTTGCGCCCGAACTCTTGCTGCTCAAGTCGCGGATGATTCTGGGGGAGACCGTTGATAAGCTGGGGCTAACGTACAGCGTCAAACGGCGCGTGCTGCCCGTCATTGGGCCGCTGCTGGAACGAGGGCGTAAAGCCGGTGAACTGACAATTGGCGCGCTTACCCTTCCTCTTCTGAAAGACAAGCCACAGGAACTTTTACTGACCGTTCAGGAGCAGGGCCGGTATCACCTCGAAGGAAAAACGCTTGAGGCTGATGGCGTTGTTGGGAAAACGCTGGTTAAAGACGGAGTAACGCTGCTTGTCACCTCGCTCAGTGCGGCACCAGGCACCCGGTTTGCCCTCAAAACCGTCACAAAGCTTGAAGCAATTAACGCCCTTCAGCGCCGACTCATTGTTTCTGAGTCGGCGAAGCAGAGCGGAATTATCAGCTTAACGCTGACGGGCGAGGACCCTGACAAGATCGCCGTGGTGCTCAACACCATTGCTGAAAATTATCTCAGCCAGAATATTGCGCGCCAGGAAGCTAAAGATACCCGCAGCCTGACGTTTTTACAGGACCAATTACCTAAAATCAGGCGCGAACTGGATGAAGCCGAAGCACGACTGAACGCCTACAGAGAGCAGCGCGATTCTGTCGATCTATCCCTTGAGGCGAAGACGGTTCTCGATCAGGTTGTTAATGTTGAAAATCAGCTTAACGAGCTGACGTTCCGCGAAGCAGAAGTTTCTCAGCTTTTCAAAAAGGATCACCCAACCTACCGCGCCTTACGGGAAAAAAAACAGACCCTCGAGCAGGAACGTACGCGCCTGAATAACCGCGTCTCATCCATGCCTTCTACACAGCAGGAAATTTTGCGTTTAAGCCGTGACGTTGAGTCCGGGCGCACCATCTATCTGCAGCTGCTGACGCGTCAGCAGGAGCTGAATATCTCGCGCTCCAGCGCCATCGGAAACGTGCGGATCATTGACCCTGCAGTAACGCAGCCTGGACCCGTCAAACCGCACAAAGTGATTATCATTGTGTTCGGTATGCTGGTGGGATTGATGCTCTCTGCAGGAACGGTGTTGGTGCGCTCTGCGTTTAAACGGGGCATCACCTCGTCTGAACAGCTGGAAGCGCAGGGAATGCCTCTTCTGGCTACGCTCCCGCGTTCAGTGTGGCTATGGAAAAAAACGCATTTACGCAGAAGGACGCTGTTTGCTTCCCACTGGAAGCACAGGACGTCAAACGTACCTTTCCCGCCCGTTGACCGTCCGGCGGATATATTTGTCGAGGCGGTTCGCGGGTTACGCACCAGTCTGCATTTTACCATGATGAATGCCGTTAATCGGATAGTGGTGATTTCAGGCCCTTCGCAGGACTGCGGAAAGACTTTGGTGAGCACCTCGCTGGCGTCGATTGCCGCTCAGGCAGGTCAACGGGTACTGTTTATTGATGCGGATATGCGCAAGGGATATGTTCACAATATTTTCAAACTGAACAACCAGCATGGCTTGTCCAGCGTGCTGGGGGGAAGCGTAGAGTGGCAGGATGCGATTCAACGCTCCGAGAAAGGTGGCTTTGATGTCTTGACCTGTGGGCCTCAGCCTTCACATCCTGTCGAGCTGCTCATGAATGAGCGCTTCCAGACGGTAATGTCGCGAATAGACAAAGAGTACGACATCGTGATTGTTGACACGCCACCGGTGCTGGCCGTAACGGATGCGTTACTCGTCGCCAGAGCCGCGGCAACCACATTGCTGGTTGCCCGTTTCGGTAAAACCAGCGTCAAAGAGATCGAAAACTGTCGGAAGCGTCTGCAGCAGATGGGCGTCCAGGTTGAAGGCGCGATTCTCAATGATATTGTGAAATCCGCTGCGTTCTATTACCACTCGGGTTATAGCCATTACAACTACGGCTATACCCCGGAATAAAGTGACGCGACACTTCTTTACAGCATGACGCCGAATAGCCCGCTAAGATGACCTCCGTTAAATCGAGAGGTCATAATGGATAACCGTAAATTGAGTCGCCTGCGCCGCTGGGCGCGGGAAGGGATCATACTCATTCTGCTTACGCTGGCGGTCCTGTGGGGCGTGGATCAATACCGAAAGCCGTCATTACCCGCCAGCTTTAGCGCAACGCCTATGCAGAGCATCGACGGTAACATTCACGATATCGCGGCGCTCAGCAAGGAGCGCCCCCTGCTGATTTACGTCTGGGCAACCTGGTGTAGCATCTGTCGTTATACGACACCTGCGGTCGATAAGCTGGCAAAAGAGGGCGGTAACGTCGTAAGCATTGCCATGCGCTCCGGTGATGATGCAAAGCTCGCTCGCTGGGCTGAAAAGAAAAACCTGAGTATGCCGGTGATTAACGATGCAAACGGTGCCGTGTCGCAGCAGTGGCAGGTGAGCGTAACGCCGACGCTGGTGATTGTGTCAAAGGGGAAAGTAGTCAGTACCACAACGGGCTGGACGAGCTACTGGGGATTGAAAATCAGAATGTGGTGGGCAGGCGTATAAAGATAACCCCTCTTCCGACGGAAGAGGGGTTTTGTATTACTTCGCGAGAACTTCCTGCGCGGTGCGCTCAACCAGCGACAGCAGGATTTTGATATCCTCCAGCGTCACGGTTGGGTTCAGCAGAGTCAGCTTCAGGCAGGTGATGCCGTTATGCTCGGTCACACCGACGTTTGCACGGCCAGATTCCAGCAGCGCATCACCAATTTTCTGGTTCAGCAGGGCGATGCCCGCGTCGTCCATCTGCACCTGGCCACGGAAGCGGAACAGCACGCTTGCCAGCTGTGGCTGCATAACCAGTTCCAGAGCAGGCTGCTCTTTCACGTAGGCCGCAACCTGCTGCGCCAGCGTTACGCCGTGATCGATGATCGCCGCGTATTGCTCCTGACCCAGTGCTTCCAGGCTCATCCACAGCTTCAGCGCGTCGAAACGACGGGTGGTCTGCAGAGATTTGGACACCAGGTTAGGCACGCCCGCTTCTTCGTCGAACTCAGAGTTCAGGTAGGCCGCCTGATAGCGCATCAGCTCATAGTGACGCGCTTCTTTCAGCAGGAACGCGCCGCAGCTGATGGTCTGGAAGAACTGCTTGTGGAAGTCCAGGGTGACGGAATCCACCAGCTCGATGCCGTCCAGGTAGTGACGATACTGATCGGACATCAGCAGCGCGCCGCCCCAGGCCGCGTCAACGTGTACCCAGATGTTCTGCTTCGCCGCCAGTTCAGCAATGGCACGCAGCGGATCGATAGCACCGGCATCGGTAGTACCTGCCGTCGCGACGATGGCCAGAATCTGCTCCCCGTTCGCGTTGCACTGCTCGATTTTCGCCGCCAGATCGGTCAGATCCATGCGGGAGAACTCGTCGGTTTTCACCTGCACTACGGACTGATAGCCCAGGCCCATCAGCGCCATGTTTTTCTGCACGGAGAAGTGCGCGTTTTCGGAGCACAGCACGCGAATTTTGCGCAGATCGCCCACCAGACCGTCCTGCTGAACGGAGTGGCCCTGACGCGCGAAGAATGCGTCACGCGCCAGCATCAGACCCATCAGGTTGCTCTGGGTACCGCCGCTGGTGAACACACCCGCGTCGCCAGCCTGATAACCCACGCGGGTACGCAGCCACTCGATCAGTTTGATCTCAATAATGGTTGCGGACGGGCTTTGATCCCAGGAGTCCATACTCTGGTTAGTGGCGTTGATCAGCACTTCCGCCGCCTGGCTTACCACCAGGCTTGGGCAGTGCAGGTGCGCCACACACTGCGGGTGATGAACGGACAAGCTGTCTTTCAGGAAGAACTCCACGGCGCGTTCAATCGCCGCTTCGTTGCCCAGCCCTTTCGGGTTGAAATCCAGCTTAATACGGTCGCGCAGCTCCGCGACCGTTTTGCCCTGGTACATCTCAGGCTGCTTCAGCCACTGCATCACAGCCTGAGTGCTTTGTTCAATCGCCTGCTGGTAAGCTTCAATGCTCTGCGCAGAGGAGAACAAAATTGGGTTTGAATCTGACATCGTAATCAACTACTCCGGTTACGCCGGGCGAACGCCCGCAGCAAGCAGTGCCTGCTCGAATTTATCCAGGAAGATTTTCAGTTCTTCGTCGCTGATCAGCAGGGAAGGCAGCAGGCGCAGAACGATACCGTTACGACCACCACGCTCCAGAATCAGACCGGCTTCAAAGCACTTCTTCTGAATCAGCGCAGACAGCTCGCCGTCGCCAGGGAAGCAGCCCATATGGTCAGCAGCTTCGTGTGGCTTAACGATCTCGATACCGATCATCATGCCCAGACCGCGCACGTGACCGATGACCGGATAACGTTTTGCCATCTCTTTCAGCTGGCCTTTCAGCCATTCGCCTTGTGCAGCCACTTTGCCCGCGATGTTCTGGTCTTTCAGGATTTTCAGCGTCGTCAGGCCGGTTGCCATTGCCAGCTGGTTGCCGCGGAAAGTACCGGTGTGGTGGCCTGGCGCCCATGCGTCGAACTGCTTTTTGATACCGAGCACGGCCAGCGGCAGACCGCCACCAACCGCTTTAGACATCACGATGATGTCTGGCTCGATGCCTGCGTGTTCGAAGGCGAAGAATTTACCGGTACGGGCAAAGCCAGCCTGAACTTCGTCGAGGATCAGCAGAATGCCGTGTTCCTGAGTCACTTTACGAATGCGCTGCAACCACTCAGCCGGAGCCGGGTTCACGCCGCCTTCGCCCTGAACGGCTTCCAGGATCACCGCGGCAGGTTTACGCACGCCGCTTTCAACGTCGTTGATCAGGTTGTCGAAGTAGTAAGTCAGCGCTTTCACGCCCGCTTCACCACCGATACCCAGCGGGCAGCGGTACTCGTGCGGGTAAGGCATGAACTGCACTTCTGGCATCATACCGTCAACAGCTTCTTTCGGAGACAGGTTACCGGTCACGGACAGTGCGCCGTGGGTCATGCCGTGGTAACCGCCAGAGAAGCTGATGATACCGCTACGGCCGGTCACTTTTTTCGCCAGCTTCAGCGCCGCTTCAACGGCGTCGGCACCGGATGGACCGGTGAACTGCAGGCAGTATTCTTTGCCCTGACCAGGCAGCAGAGAGAGCAGATATTCAGAAAACGCGTCTTTCAGAGGCGTAGTCAGATCCAGAGTGTGTAACGGCAAGCCGCTGGTAATGACATTTTGGATGCTTTTCAGCACATCAGGATGGTTATGGCCAAGCGCAAGGGTCCCTGCGCCTGCTAAACAGTCAAGGTATTCTTTATTATCTGCATCGGTGATCCACACGCCTTCTGCTTTAGTAATCGCTAAAGGCAGTTTGCGCGGATAACTCCTGACGTTAGATTCAAACTCGGCCTGACGGGCCAGATAGGTTTCGTTGCTTTTGTGGGCATCTACGGTGTCAATACGGACTTTATCCGTCATCATATCACTCCTACAACCGCCGCTTCGCTATGAGCCACGATTGAATAAAAAGTTAAAAAACAGATGGGGCCTGAAAAAAACGCCGCCAATATAGAGCCTTTTGTCACGGGGCTCAATGGTTAATTTGTTTACTGTTTTGTGACATGGAGCACAGGAGAGGCAATATCACCATTTTTAAAAAGAAAATTGCACTTTATTGGCAATAAAAACAATTGCTTATTCGGCATTTGTTCGGGTTGTTAAATGACAGAAAAGAGTGTGACAAATCGTGCCATTGGCTGACAAAAGAAGGGGGTATGCTGCCTTCATACCCCCTTCTTTTTCCATCAACGACAAAAAGCGGTAGTCACATGGCGCGCGCCATGGAATCACGCATTAAAAATGGACTTTCAACGCGCGTCGTTTCCCGGTGTTGTGCTCCGTTAATAATGTGCAGGGCGCTCAGGCGACCAATTTCGTAGTGGGGCAACTGAACCGTTGAAAGAGGCGGCAAAAACAGCTCGCCAATGCCCACCATATTGTCATAGCCGATAACCGCGACATCTTCAGGGATGCGAAGCCCTTGCGCCAGCAGCGTCTGGTACACCATAAACGCGATACGATCGTTACCGCAGATAACAGAATCAAACCGCGGGATGCCGTTCCGGATACGCGCCAGCAATGCGGTCGGAATATCACGATAATGCTCATCCCCGTGCGCCATATACGCATGTTCCAGGCTGTCCGGGTCGATTCCGGCTTCACGGCAGGCGCGTTCAAGCCCCTGACGGCGCCGGGTTGTGGCCAGATGGCCCACAGGTAAATGCAGACACAGGGGCTGCCGATAGCCTTCTGCGAGTAATGCCCTGACGGCGGCGTACTGCCCCTGTTCATCATCCGGGATATAGCTGGCGACCTTTTCACCGACACTCTCGCAGTTGGCCAGCACGCAGGGGAGGGTGAGCAGCTTGGCAGGAAGAGGAACCTGACGTAGCCCCATCGTGGTGTAGATAATCCCGTCTGGCCGATGGGAGAGCAGAAGATCGACAATGGCATCCGGATTGTCGTCAGCAAACATATTCATGACGAAGCTATTCCAGCCGTGCATCCTGGCCGTCTCTTCAATGGACAGCGTAATCTCCACCGAAAAAGGTGTCGTGACCGTATCGAGCGCCAGCACGCCTATGGTTTTAGGCGAAGCATTCGCGCCGCGTATTTTCTTGGCGGACAGATCGGGAACGTAGCTGGTTTGCTCGATAGCCCACTGTACGCGCGCCAGCGTTTCCGGTTTAAGGCGCTCCGGGCTGTTAAGCGCGCGGGAAACCGTCATCAGCGATACGTTAGCCAGCTTTGCGACGTCCTTCAGGGAAGCCATTTTCTTACTCCGTTAATGCTCTGTGAGAGGGTATACAACTAAGTCGCTGATGTAAAAGGAAGGCTGATGACCAGGTTAAGTCATGCTTATTTCAGTTATAAATTTATGATCGCGATCTCACTTCCTTAATGTTAACGTTAACTTTCGTGATTAACATCTTAAATCTTAATCAGGCAGCATGAGAAAGCATGGATGTTAACGTTACCATTTGGTCATTACTCCAACACGAGAATGCCATGATGAAAACGCATCACTCTCACAGCTATCCCTTACTGAGCGCATTACTGTTTTTCTTTTTTGTCACCTGGTCATCTTCCGGTTCGTTGCTCTCTATCTGGCTCCACCAGGAAGTGGGGTTAAAAGCGGGGGACACGGGCGTTATCTATGCCGTGCTTTCCGTCTCCGCACTGTTTGCTCAAATCTGCTATGGATTTATTCAGGACAAACTCGGCCTGCGCAAAAACCTGCTCTGGTTTCTGACCAGTCTGCTTATTCTTTCCGGTCCGGCCTTTTTGCTGTTTGGCTATCTGCTGCAAATTAACGTGTTGCTGGGCAGTATTTTCGGTGGGATTTTTATTGGCCTGACGTTTAACGGTGGGATTGGGGTGCTGGAATCCTATACCGAACGCGTAGCCCGTCAGAGCCAGTTTGAGTTCGGCAAGGCGAGAATGTGGGGATCGCTTGGCTGGGCGGCGGCAACCTTTTTTGCGGGGCTCCTGTTTAACATCAATCCGAAGCTGAATTTCGCTGTCGCGAGCTGCGCCGGGCTGGTGTTTTTTGTTTTGCTCGCGCGCCTGCGGGTCTCTTCCGCACCGCACGCCATGCAGGAAGCGGTGTCCGGTGGCAAGGTGACGCTGGAAGACGCATTGCGCCTGCTGACGCTGCCGCGTTTCTGGGCGCTGGTGTTTTTCGTTATCGGCACCTGCATTTACGGCGTTTACGATCAGCAGTTCCCGGTCTATTTCTCATCACAGTTCCCGACGTTGCAGGAAGGGAACGCCATGTACGGCTATCTCAACTCCTTCCAGGTTTTCCTTGAGGCGGCGGGCATGTTTTGCGCCCCGTGGCTGGTGAACCGCCTCGGCGCGAAAAACGGCCTGATATTCGCGGGAATGGTGATGGCAATGCGTATGGTGGCATCCGGTCTGGTTGAGGGGCCGGTGCTCATCTCCATTACCAAGCTGCTGCACGCGGTAGAACTGCCCGTATTGCTGGTCTCGATATTTAAATACAACAGCTTACATTTTGATAAGCGGCTCTCTTCCACGCTCTATCTGGTGGGCTTTGCCTGTACAAGCTCGGTGATTGCGTCTGTGCTGTCGCCGCTGGCGGGTTACAGCTATGAGAAATACGGCTTTGCCCAATCCTATCTCATTATGGGGCTGTTAGTTTTCAGCACCACGCTCATCTCCATCTTCCTGTTGCGCTCGGGTAAGTCTTCTTCTGACCCGCTCATGCCGCAACCCTCCACTATCTGACTGAAAAGAGTAAACAAATGATGTATTCCATTGCCAAAGCTGAACAATCATTACAGGCCAAACGCGGCGATCTTAACCTGCGCTGGTATCCGCGTTACCACCTCGCCGCGCGTGCCGGCTGGATGAACGACCCGAATGGTCTGGTGTGGTTTGACGGCTGGTATCACGCGTTTTACCAGCATCATCCGTACTCGACCCAGTGGGGGCCGATGCACTGGGGCCATGCGCGCAGCAAGGATTTAGTTCGCTGGGAACACCTCCCGGTGGTGCTGGCACCGGAAGGGCCAGAGGATAAGGACGGCTGTTTTTCCGGCTCGGCGGTGGTGGATGGCGATACGCTGGCGCTGATTTATACCGGCCACAAATTCCACGGCGATCCGGATGACGAGGCTAACCTTTACCAGGTGCAGTGCCTGGCAACCAGCCGTGATGGCGTCCATTTTACGCGACAAGGAACGATCGTTGACACGCCGCCTGGGCTGCATCACTTTCGCGATCCAAAAGTGTGGCGGGAAGGGGAGCGCTGGTACATGGTTGTCGGCGCGCGGGATGGCGAGACGGGCCAGGTGCGCGTTTACCGTTCTGACGACCTGCGCGAATGGCAGGATATGGGCGTGCTTGCGGTGGCTGAAAAAGAGATGGGTTATATGTGGGAATGCCCGGACTTTTTCACCCTCAACGGCAAACGCGTGCTGATGTTTTCACCTCAGGGGCTGGCTGCGGAGGGATTCAAAAATCGCAATCTTTTCCAGAGCGGTTACCTGCTGGGGGAGTGGCAGCCCGGCCAACCTTTCGTGCGTGAAGGTGAGTTTGTGGAGATGGATAGCGGGCATGATTTCTATGCGCCACAAAGCTTCCTGACGCCTGACGGCCGCCGCATCGTTATCGGCTGGCTGGACATGTGGGAATCTCCCCTTCCGGAACAGCAGGACGGGTGGGCTGGCATGCTCTCCTTACCGCGCGAGCTGACGCTAAGCGCGGATAACCGCCTGCAGATGCGGCCAGCCAGAGAAGTGGAAAGCTTGCGGGGAGCGTGGTTCCCCTGGCCGGTGAGCACGCTCAACAATCAGCAGATCGTTCAGGTGGAAAGCTGCGATGCGATGGAGATCATTCTGCAGTGGGACTGTTCTAACAGCAGCGCGGAGCAGTACGGCATTCGTCTTGGCGACGGATTCCGTCTCTACGTTGATGCGCAGATGCAGCGCCTGGTGCTGGAGCGTTATTATCCGCAGTATGGCCTGTGCGGTACCCGAAGCGTCGCGCTGAACCTGAACGACACGCTAAGCCTGCGCCTGTTCGTTGACAGTTCGTCAGTGGAAGTGTTTTTCAATGAAGGGGAGGCGTGCCTGAGCAGCCGCATTTATCCTGATGAAGGGGCGCGCGAACTGGCAATGTTTGCCTGGACGGGAACCGCATCGCTTATTGATGCCGGGGCGTGGCAGCTAGAGTAATACGTTAAGGCCTGCAAATTAAAAAGGCGACAGGTGTCGCCTCTGTTTCTATTTAATCTTTGTTGCGTAGCCTTCGAACTTTCCTTCTTTACTCACCGCTAATTTGCCTTTAGCAGGATAGTAAATGAAGGTGTATAGCCCTTGTGAATAAACTTTTGCCTGAGGCTCATTTTCATCCAGCGCGTCCAATACGCCATCGACATCCAGGATCTCGCCTTTAATTGTGATCTTCATTCCTTCCCATTTAAAGGCGTGTATCGCTTTGCCCGCCTGAGCATGTTGTTTCACGTCTTTTTTAGCCCAGATACCCGTACCCGCTGCGGCATCACGCGCGTTCGCCCATGCTGCATTTTGTGCGGCTTCATTATAAGCATTCTGGCGATTTTGCTCAGCCAGGTAGCAGGTATCTTTGCTAATGCCCTGGCGCTCACATTCGGCCATGCGCTGAGCAGTTGAAGTACACGCAGAAAGCAGGATGGCAGCACCAGCTATTAATACCGCTAAGAGTGACTTTATCATTACGATGATACCTTTGGTGAAATATATTCTATAGAAGAAGGTTTAATAGCCACAAATATAATAAGCCTGATACATAATACCTAACCATGCGCCAACGATAATAAGCATCAGGTACACTATTACAGAGATGACAATGTATTTTGTCATACTGGTTATTTATTAAAAGCCAATCCCTACGCCGACTGAAGCCCCCATATTATTTGCTGTGTCATCAGAGAAGCTCACTTTACCAACCATATGTTCGTTAAAGTTAACCGACGCCCCAACCGCTAACGCGCTTTCACCGTTGTAAGTCGCACCGCCAGCCGAGAACATCACGCGCTGATTTGTTTGCACCTGAGGTAAACCGGCCATCGCCATCGCGCCGCTGATACCCGCGTTTGCTTCTTTCTTGTTATTATCGACTTCCTCACGCAGCGATTTAAATTGCTGGTTAGCGTTGTTATTCAGAGCCTGTAATGTCTGTTTGGTCGCCTGCAGCTCCTGAGCCTCGGCCGTAACCGCCTGACTATTAGTAGCGACTTTAGCCTGTGTTGTCGTGTCTACCTGCGTGCGTGTCACAGTGGTCATCACGCCATTTTTTCCATCTTTGCCGTCTTTACCGTCTTTACCATTCGCTCCGTCACGTCCGTTAATTCCGGCTACGCCCTGTGCGCCGGTATCGCCTTTCTCACCCTTAGCGCCGTCTTTTCCATCAACGCCATTAGTTGGTTTTGGGGCATTCTCAAGAGCTAACAGGCGGCCATCTTGTATACCGTTAGTAGCTTCAACAGTTGCAAGGCGGCTATCCTGGACAGCGTTAACAGTTTCAATATTAGTAATTGCAGTTCCGTTAGTCAGCACGCCCTGTAACGCCGCATCACCTTTTTTATTAGCGGTGTCAGCAAGAGCGCCTGCTAATTTAGCTTCATGATCGACACCAGAGACAGAAGTCTGAAGAGAGGAAATATTATTGGCGTTAGTGCTGATATTACCATTACTTGCGTCAATCTCGTTTTGCATCCGCTCACGATCGCCTTGTAAGTTATAGATCTGCCCGTCTTGTTTTACATTTTCAGCTTTCATATTATCCAGATTATAAGCGGTTTTGTCAGTGCCCTGAACCTGAATAAAAGTACCTGAATTGAATACGTTATCGTTAAGGTTTACGTTTACATCAGCTGCTTGAGTTACGTTCATAGAGCCAGTGAAAATAACACCAAATACAAAAGCACTAACGGCATTTTTAACAACTTTCATTTGTAAAACACTCATCATTTAAAAAGTAAAAAAGGGCAAGGCTGGCTATCCTGGCGTGTTGATGTAACGTCTGGTTACGCCCGATTAAAATAACGGAGTTACGTTAAATTTTGAATAAATCACTTAATTCGTAACGTGCAGTAACTATCAGTTAATGCGAGCTTTTGGATATTGATCTAAATCATAAACGGCATGAATATCCAAAGTGAATTTTTAAGAGGTGAAGGGAAATATCTCAATGTTTACATTAACTTATAAGGTGAGAGGCCAAACGCGAGTTTCGCGGTAACCCCTTGATTGAGAGGCTAAATGTTTAGCGGGGTTAAACAATTTAGGGATTACTTTATATTTCATTCGAAATAAGTTTTAATGATTAATGAAACGTAAAATAGACTTACTGAAAGCGGAAAAAAATTATGTTGGTCGAGCTATTTCTTACATTCTGAAAAAGTGGATGTTTTTTGGACGTAATGGAAATGTTATAGCGAAGGGTGTTGATTTAAAGAAGTGGCATAATAGTTCTGTAATTATCGCTGCCAGCCTTTTCTTTCGCACCAACCCTGTGTGAAGAAGCGATCCCCACAAGGGCGCTTGCGTCAGCCAGCAACTTCCCCTAATCTGGCAAAAGTAAGTCAATTCTTACCAAATGACTCGGGGTGCCCTTCTTCGTTGAAGGCTGAGAAATACCCGTATTACCTGATCTGGATAATGCCAGCGTAGGGAAGTCAGATGCCTTCCCGGTCATCGCTTCTTCACGCAAGGCAGGAGCGAACCCATGCAGCCTGACCTGCTCGATTTACACGTTTTACACCACTTCCGTACCCGTTCTCCGCTGACCCACTGCATGACCAATGACGTCGTAAAGACCTTTACGGCCAACGTTTTGCTGGCCCTTGGCGCATCCCCGGCGATGGTGATTGAGGCCGAAGAGGCCGAACAGTTTGCCGCGATAGCCGATGCGCTGTTAATCAACGTCGGCACGCTGACCGCACCGCGCGCCCAGTCGATGCGTCGTGCCATTGAAAGCGCGGTGGCGGCAGGCAAGCCCTGGACGCTGGACCCGGTTGCGGTGGGTGCCCTGACGTTCCGCACCCGTTTTTGCCATCAAATTTTGGCCCTGAACCCGACCACCATTCGCGGCAACGCCTCCGAAATCCTGGCTCTGGCCGGAATGAGCGCGGGTGGGCGCGGCGTTGATACCACCGACACCGCCGCCAGCGCGTTGCCTGCCGCTCAGGCGTTGGCCCGCCAGACCCATGCCATTGTGGTGGTCACCGGCGAGGTGGACTACATCACTGACGGAGAGCGGACCCGAACGGTAACGGGCGGAGACCCGTTAATGACGCGCGTAGTGGGAACCGGGTGCGCGCTTTCTGCCGTTGTGGCGGCGAGCTGCTCGCTGCCGGGGGACAGGCTGGATAACGTTGCCACCGCCTGCGGATGGATGAAGCGGGCCGGAACGGTCGCCGCTGCGCAGTCGCGTGGCCCGGGCAGTTTTGCCAGCGCCTTCCTGGATGCGCTCTATACGCTGGAGGAACAAGCATGAAGCGGATTAACGCCCTGACCATTGCCGGTACCGACCCCAGCGGCGGCGCGGGCATCCAGGCCGATTTGAAAACCTTCTCGGCCCTAGGCGCGTATGGCTGCTCGGTGATTACCGCGCTGGTAGCGCAAAACACGCGCGGCGTGCAGTCGGTCTACCGTATCGAGCCGGATTTTGTTGCCGCGCAGCTGGATTCGGTGTTCAGCGACGTGCGGATTGATACCACCAAGATCGGCATGCTGGCCGAAACGGACATTGTGGAGGCGGTGGCCGAGCGGCTTAAGCGCTATCAGGTGCAAAACGTGGTGCTGGATACCGTCATGCTGGCAAAAAGCGGCGATCCGCTGCTCTCCGCCTCCGCCGTTGAGACGCTGCGCAATAAGCTGCTGCCGCAGGTGGCGCTCATCACGCCCAATCTGCCGGAAGCCGCCGCGCTGTTAGGCACGTCGCACGCGCAAACTGAACGCGAAATGAAAGAGCAGGGGTATGCGCTGCTGGCGATGGGCTGCGGGGCGGTGCTGATGAAAGGCGGTCATCTGGATGACGCTGAAAGCCCGGACTGGCTCTTTACCCGCGACGGCGAGCAACGTTTTACGGCTCCGCGCGTACAGACCAAAAACACCCACGGCACGGGGTGCACTCTCTCCGCTGCGCTGGCGGCGCTGCGCCCGCGGCATGACGGCTGGGCTGATACGGTGCGAGAAGCGAAAATCTGGCTGTCGGCGGCGCTGGCAAAAGCCGATACTCTGGAAGTCGGTCACGGTATTGGGCCGGTTCATCATTTTCATGCGTGGTGGTAACCCAGTATACTGGCAGGAAACACCACGCCTGAGAAAACAGAGATGGAACAAGCGCATACCCGGTTAATCGCTCAACTGACTGAACGGATCGCCGCGCCTGACAACACGCCGCTGTACCTGAAATTTGCCGAAACGGTAAAAAACGCGGTGCGCAGCGGCGTGCTGGAGCACGGGAACATTTTGCCCGGCGAGCGAGATCTGAGCCAGTTAACCGGCGTGTCGCGGATCACCGTGCGCAAAGCGATGCAGGCGCTGGAAGCCGAGGGCGTTGTCACGCGTGCCCGGGGTTACGGCACGCAAATTAACAACATCTTCGAATACTCGCTCAAGGAAGCGCGCGGGTTCTCTCAGCAGGTGGTGCTGCGCGGTAAAACGCCTAATACGCTGTGGGTCAATAAACGCGTGGTGAAATGCCCGGAAGAGGTGGCGGGCCACCTGTCGCTGGAGCCGAACAGCGACGTCTTTTTGCTGAAGCGTATTCGCTATGTGGATGACGATGCGGTGTCGATTGAAGAGTCCTGGGTGCCGGTTGGGCTCATTCCCGAACCGGATGCGATAGGGATTTCGCTGTACGACTACTTCCGCAGTCAGAATATCTTCCCGCAGCGCACCCGTTCACGGGTCAGCGCCCGCATGCCGGACAGTGAGTTTCAGGCGCACATTAAGATGGACGAAAAAATACCGGTGCTGGTGATCAAGCAGGTTGCGCTTGACCAGCAGCACCGGCCGATTGAGTACAGCATCAGCTACTGTCGCAGCGACCTATACGTCTTTGTGTGCGAGGAGTAATTCCTCACGAGTGGGCGCGCAGTCGCCGCCGCGATGGCTCACCACCCAGGACGCCACGGCATTCCCCAGCAGAACGGCGTCTGCCAGCGACCATCCCGCCGCCAGCCCGGCAAGCGTGCCGCCCGCGTGGCTGTCGCCAGCGCCAATGGTGTCCACTACCGTGGCGGGAAACGCCGGAACAACGCCCGATGCGTCGCCATCATACCAGGCAGCACCGTCTTTATCATGCCGCACAATCAGCGCGGCGCCGAAGCGCTGCTGCCACTCCTCGCCCAGGTTTTCAGCCTCAACGCCCAGCCTTTCAGCAGCGAGCTCCGCTTCCTGACGATTAAGCGACACGATCGGCC
The DNA here is from genome assembly GCF_014930595.1 of Enterobacter cloacae complex sp. P42RS. Classification (NCBI taxonomy): domain Bacteria; kingdom Pseudomonadati; phylum Pseudomonadota; class Gammaproteobacteria; order Enterobacterales; family Enterobacteriaceae; genus Enterobacter; species Enterobacter cloacae complex sp. P42RS. The sequence goes on along the minus strand of NZ_JADBRK010000019.1, from coordinate 61,203 downwards.
TGCAGGTCATAATCCGCGCCATCAGCGCGTCGGGGATATCCGCGATGCGTGGGCCGAAATCGATAAGCGCCGTCACGTCCTCCAGCCCTTCAAGCCAGCCCGTCAGCAGCTCGCCGCACGGCGAGGCCAGCTGGTAGCCGGAGAGATAAACCAGGCTATTTTGCGGGACGTTTAGCTCGTCAAGCCAGCGCTGCTGCCACTGGTTCTCGACGCCGCTAAAGGACATAAAGGTGCGCTCGCCGTCAGGCTCCACCAGCGCCAGACACCAGCCGTTGTCGCCGGTTTCAGCCTCCACGGCGCTGTGCAGATCCTGCTTCGCCATTGCGTTACGAATAATATCCGCCCACACGCCGTGGCCGACGGGAAGGGCGTTTTGCGCCGCAATGCCGAGCCGTTTCAGGGCGATGGCGATATTCAGCGCGCAGCCGCCGATATTCACCCCCTGCTGTTTAAGCTCGATATCACACCCGCGCCAGGGCAGGGCGTAGGCGTCGGCGATGACGTCAATCACCGCCGCGCCCAGCACCGTCACCGGGCGCGTGGCGTGCAGGGTGTCGAGACGTTGGGCAAATGCATTCATACCCCCTCCCTTTGCTCCCTGAAGTGCAGCAGTTTTTCGCAATAGTGACCGAAATCGAGCTGATTAACGGCGTCGAGCTCGGCCTTCAGAGCCGGGTCAATGGCCTGCACGCCGTGGAGCGCGCCGCAGATGGCCGTCGCCATCGCGCCAATGGTGTCGGTATCGCCACCCAGATTGGCGCATAAAATGGCGCAGCGGTTCGGGTCGGTTCCCGCCAGCTCCACCATCGCGATGGCTGCCGGAACGGACTCAATGGTGCTGGTACCTGCGCCAGTGAGCTGATAAATCTGCTCGCTGGCGGAGTCGATGCCGTTGGCGTCCCGCACGGTCTTAAGCGCCAGCTCAATGCGTGCCGCGAGCGACGCGCTGAAGGTGGTGGTTTTCGCCTCCTGCGCATAGCGGGCGATCCCCGGCAGGGCATCGACGATGTTCTGCCAGCGTTCCCCATCGATGGCGCGGGAAACCGCCCAGGCAATCACCACCGCGCCGGCAATGGCGAGATCCGATTTATGCGTCGGGCTGGAGGCCTGCGCCACCTGGTCCACAAAGTGCTCCAGCCGCGTCGCCGGGAGCAGGCAGCCCAGCGGGGAGGCGCGCATCGCCGCCCCGTTAGTCACGCCGTTGTTGTCCAGCTCGCTGACCGGCTTCCCGTCACGAATCGCGTTAAGCGCGATTTTCGAGGTCGGGCCGAGCACGTTCTTGTTAAACGCGTCGAAATCAAGTGCCCAGTTCAGGATATGCTTGCCGATAACCTCCGCGTTAATCTCCCCGTCGCACTCGATGATCGCATCGGCCAGGCACAGCGCCATCGAGGTGTCATCGGTGAACTCTGCCTGTTTGAAATAGCAGGCCGCGTTATTCTCTGCCGGGCCGGGTAAAAAGCGGTCGATCCAGCCGAAGTGCGCCTTGACGCGCTTTCTCGGCCACAGCTCCGACGGCATGCCCATCGCATCCCCTAACGCCTGGCCGTAAAGGGCCCCGAGAATACGGTCTTGTTTCATTTAACTTCCCCTTGTGTCAGCGCGGTATCGCCATCAACCACCTCAATTGCGGTGATCTCTTTATCCGATTCGCGGAAAAACAGCATAAACAGCACGGCAATCACGGCAATCATGACTGCACCAAATGTCCACATTCCGGCCCAGTTGAAGGTCAGCCCATTCACCGGCTCTTTGTAAGCGAACATTTTTTCCATCATCACGCCGCCCAGGCGGTAACCCAGCAGGCTACCAAACCCCTGACAGCACAGCGTAATCAGGCCTTGCGCGGCGGTGCGCATGTGCACCGGCGCTTTTTTATCCACGTAGATGTACGCGGTCACGTAGTAGAAGTCATAGCTCACGCCGTGCAGCAGGATGCCGAGGAACAGCAGGGCGTAGGTGAAGTACTGCTCCGCACCGCCGTAAACGAAGAAGCCGTAGCGGATGGCGGCGGTAATCAGGCCCAGCAGCAAGACCTTCTTAATACCAAAGCGTTTGGTAAAGAACGGCAGGGCGAGCATAAAGAAGATTTCTGAGAACTGGCCGAGCGTCATCCAGCCGGTGGCGTTTTTCATCCCCACTTCGGTGAGATAGCCGTTGGCGAAGATGTAGTAGAAGGCCAGCGGCATGGCGAACAGGAACGAGCAGAAGAAGAACACCAGGAAGTTTTTGTCGCGCAGCAGGACCAGCGCATCCAGCCCCAGCATCACTTTGAAATCCAGCTTGCCGGTACTTTTCGGCGGCGTGTTCGGCAGGAACAGGGCAAAGACGCCGAGCAGGGCGGAGCTGGCTGCGGTCATCAGCAGCGGAATATTGGTATCGGAAATATCGCTGTAGCCGAGCATCTGTGGCAGGAACCCGCACGCCAGCCCCGAGGCGATCCAGCCGATAGTGCCCATCACGCGGATACGCGGGAAATCAGCCTCAACGTCGTCTACGTTCGCGAAGGCAATGCTATTGGTCAGCGCGATGGTCGGCATATAGGTCAGGGAATAGACCAGCAGCAGCGGGAAGAAGGTACTGAACTGGGTTTGCTGCGCGGCGAAGTACATCAGGATCGCGCCGGCGAACATCAGCACCGACAGCACTTTCTGCGCGGCGAAGAAGCGGTCCGTCAGCGAGCCGACCAGGATAGGAGAGAGGATCGCGGCAATCGCGGTACAGGCGTAAGACCAGCCAATTTCCCCGGCGGTAAACCCGCTTTTGCTCAGCCACAGCCACAATGGCACAAACCACGCGCCCCAGATAAACCATTCAACAAACATCATGAATGACAGTTGGACTTTCGTTTTCATTTTTTAATCCTGCATGTCAGATAAGGTACGCCTTTAACATACCACTCAATAATACCTTTTAAATACCTTTGTGGCGATTGTTTGATCAATGTAACAGTTTTGTTGTACACGAATCGAGCCAGCAGATTGTGCTGAAAAAAAATGCATATGGTGGAAAATCTGTTAAGTCGGTACCAGGCTTAGTCTGCCCATAAAAGATGGGACTGGATAAACACACACCGACACGACGTCGGATTTACGGGAGTATCACATGACTGATATTGCGCAGTTGCTTGGCAAAGACGCCGACAGCCTTTTACAGCATCGTTGTATGACCATTCCAGCCGACCAGTTGTATCTTCCTGGTCACGACTACGTTGACCGCGTGATGGTGGATAACAACCGTCCGCCTGCGGTCCTGCGAAATATGCAGACGCTCTACAACACCGGACGGCTCGGCGGTACCGGGTATCTCTCTATTCTGCCCGTGGACCAGGGCGTTGAGCACTCGGCGGGCGCCTCTTTCGCGGCGAATCCGCTCTACTTCGATCCGAAGAATATTGTTGAGCTGGCGATTGAAGCGGGCTGTAACTGTGTAGCCTCCACCTACGGCGTGCTGGCTTCGGTTTCGCGTCGCTATGCCCACCGCATTCCGTTCCTCGTGAAGCTGAATCACAACGAAACTCTCAGCTACCCCACCGAGTATGACCAGACCCTCTACGCCAGCGTCGAGCAGGCGTTCAACATGGGGGCGGTGGCGGTCGGGGCGACGATTTACTTCGGCTCTGAACAGTCTCGTCGTCAGATTGAAGAGATCTCTGCGGCATTTGAGCGCGCGCACGAGCTGGGTATGGTGACCGTGCTATGGGCGTACCTGCGTAACTCGGCGTTCAAAAAAGACGGGGTGGATTATCACGTCTCCGCCGACCTGACCGGCCAGGCGAACCATCTGGCGGCCACCATCGGCGCGGACATCGTGAAGCAGAAAATGGCGGAGAATAACGGTGGCTATAAAGCGGTGAACTTTGGCTACACCGATGACCGCGTTTACAGCAAGCTGACCAGCGATAACCCGATCGACCTGGTGCGCTACCAGCTGGCGAACTGCTATATGGGTCGTGCAGGGCTGATTAACTCCGGCGGCGCGGCGGGCGGCGATACTGACCTGTCCGATGCGGTGCGTACGGCGGTTATCAACAAACGCGCGGGCGGCATGGGGCTGATCCTTGGCCGTAAGGCGTTCAAGAAATCAATGGCCGACGGCGTGAAGCTGATCAATGCGGTTCAGGACGTCTATCTGGACAGTAAAGTCACAATTGCCTGACGTCTCCATCTCCCTCTCCCTGCGGGAGAGGGTTGGGGTGAGGGCATCATCGCGCACCGTGTGAAACATCAGCGCAAAAGCACACAGTCCGGCGGCAGCCTGCACTCCAGCGCGCCGGGCAATACCTCAATGCGGAACTGCGTCCCGCTAAGAGGCTCTCCGTCGAGGTTAAACGTCATCCCGTGCGGAGCATTCACCTCGAACCACGCCGATTTACCGTCAATGATATTCGGGCTCTCTTCCGGCTGCGTCAGCGTGGTAAACAGCGCGGGCAGCAGACCGTCGCCGGTGAAAATGCGCAGCTGTAGCTGACCATCGTTAATCAGCGCCTCCGGGCAGAGCTGCTGTCCGCCGCCTGCCTGACGTCCGTTGCCAATCCCAATTACCAGCGCGTCGCCCTGCCACTGAAAATCCTCACCGCGAATTTCGCATCGGTCCGGCTTGAGGGTGTCCATACGCATCAATCCGTGGATCAGGTACGACACGCCGCCCAGCGCCGCCTTCAGTTTTTCCGGCGTTTCGCTGGTAATGCGCGTGCCGAATCCACCCGTCGCCATATTGATAAAGCAGGTTTTGTCATTCACCTGGGCGATATCCACGGCGGTGGCTTTGCCGAGGATCGCCAGCTGAAGCGCCTTCTCTAAATCTTCCGGGATCCCGGCGCTGGTGGCAAAATCATTGGCGGTGCCGAGTGGTAATATGCCCATCACCGGGCGATCTGCCGGTGGCAGGTCGATGAGCGCAGAGGCGATCTCATTGATGGTGCCATCGCCGCCGCCGGAAATGATGGTGCTGATACCTAACGCTAAGCCTTCGTTGATATAGCGTGCCGCGTCGCCTTTTTCCCACGTCACGCGCACGTGGATACGTGCGCCGTCGTCACGCAAACCCATAATCGCCTGACGCAACGGATCGTTGCCTGCACTTTTGCCATTGAGAATCAATAAACTGTCTGGATAGGTTGCCATCCGCGCTGCTCCCTTTTTTAGCGTTAGTAAGAGTGTATAGCAGAGAGGAAAAAAGCGGGTAAGAACAGGATGAAAGGAACAAAATATGCCCGAAAGCGCGTTACACTTCAGCGATGAGATTAATGTAATCACAGGAAAGTGATGATGAATAAAATTTTGGTAAGCGCTTGCCTGATGGGCTTCAGGGTCCGTTATAACGGAAGTGAAAAAGCGCGAATGAACGAGCAACTCGCTCGCTGGCAACAGGAACAACGTCTGGTTATCCACTGCCCAGAGCTTGCTGCCGGGTTGCCTGTGCCTCGTCCACCGGCAGAGATTATGTCTGCTGATGGGAAAAACGTGATGCACGGGCAAGCCAGAATTATTGAAAATACCGGGCAGGACGTTACTGAGCAGTATCAGCTTGCAGCCTGGCTCGCGCTACGCGCTGCTCAGGCGTCGGGGTGTAGCGCTGCATTGTTAACCGATGGCAGCCCAACGTGCGGCAGTGAGTTTATTTATGACGGATCTTTTCGCGGTATACAGAAGGCTGGGATGGGGGTTGCTGCATCGTTGCTCGCTGAGAATGGGATCGCCGTGTTCTCAGAGAAGCAAATCGACGAACTCATTGCCTGGGTTGAGGAGAGAGAAGGCAAAAAATAAGCCCGCGTAAGGGAGATTACGCAGGCTAAGGAGGTGGTTCCTGGTACAGCTAGCATTTATGGGTTATGTTTTTCAGCGGGGGGATAATACCCGTATTGAACGAAGCGGTATGTGATCCGATTCTAAGAATTATCCCAGCGCGAAAAAATTTCCCTGATTGACTATTTGCCGTGTGGATTACGTGTGCTTTCACCGTTAAAGTTACGCATCAGCAGCGCGAACTTCAGCTCCACCTCTTCCGGAACCGGCAGCCAGACGGTATGCCCGTCGCCCGGCGCAACCTCAATCGCTTCGCCTTTGCCGTTTTCCAGATGCTCCAGCGTGAAGTTCATGTTGCCCTGCGGGGTCATCAGCTCCAGGCTGTCGCCTTTGGTGAACTTGTTTTTCACCGCCACCGCCGCCAGCGCGCCTTTGCGCTCGCCGGTGAAGTCGCCGACAAACTGCTGGCGCTCGGAAACGGAGTAGCCGTGCTCGTAGTTCTGGTAGTCGTCGTGGGTATGGCGGCGCAGGAAGCCTTCGGTATAGCCGCGGTGCGCCAGGCCTTCCAGCGTTTCCAGCAGGCTGGTATCGAACGGTTTACCGGCCGCCGCATCGTCGATGGCTTTGCGGTACACCTGTGCGGTACGCGCGCAATAGTAATAGGATTTGGTGCGGCCTTCGATCTTCAGGGAGTGCACGCCCATCTGCGTCAGGCGCTCAACGTGGGCGATGGCGCGCAGATCTTTTGAGTTCATGATGTAGGTGCCGTGCTCGTCTTCAAAGGCGGTCATGTACTCGCCCGGACGTTTGGCTTCTTCAATCATAAACACGCTGTCGGTTGGCGCGCCGATGCCCAGCGTTGGCTCAACGTTGGTTACCGGGAGCGGCTCATGCTTGTGGACGATGTTGCCGATGTCATCCTCTTTGCCTTCCTGAACGTTATATTCCCAGCGGCAGGCGTTGGTGCAGGTGCCCTGGTTCGGGTCGCGCTTGTTGATATAGCCAGAGAGCAGGCAGCGGCCGGAGTAGGCCATGCACAGCGCGCCGTGAACGAAGATTTCAATTTCCATGTCCGGCACCTGGGTGCGGATCTCTTCGATCTCTTCGAGGGAAAGCTCGCGGGACAGAATGACGCGGGTCAGCCCCATCTGCTTCCAGAATTTTACCGTCGCCCAGTTGACGGCGTTAGCCTGTACGGAGAGGTGAATATCCATCTCCGGGAAGTTCTCCCGAACCAGCATGATTAAACCCGGGTCCGACATGATCAGCGCGTCCGGCCCCATATCAACCACAGGCTTCAGGTCGCGGATGAACGTTTTCAGCTTGGCGTTGTGCGGCGCGATATTCACCACCACGTAGAATTTTTTACCCAGGGCATGCGCTTCGTTGATGCCGAGCTGCAGGTTCTCGTGGTTGAATTCGTTGTTACGCACGCGCAGCGAGTAGCGCGGCTGGCCCGCATACACGGCGTCGGCGCCATAGGCGAAAGCGTAACGCATATTTTGCAGCGTTCCCGCCGGGGAAAGGAGTTCCGGTTTAAACATGTTTGTTCTCGTTCTGATGACAGGTCAGATCCGCATGCACCAGGTGCAGCGGTAAGGGGAGATCCCCCACTTTAAGGGCGGGCATTGTAGCGCTGCGGGGCAGGGAGGTAAAGTTATTGTGCCGGGTGACGGCTTCGCCTTACCCGGCCTGGATTAACCAGCGGCTAACTAGGCAATCCTGCACGCATCCGCTTCCCAGCGATATCCCACGCCGTACACCGCGCGAATAAATGACTGCTCGGCGTCCAGCGCCTCCAGCTTGCGGCGCAGGTTTTTGATGTGGCTGTCGATGGTGCGATCGGTCACCACGCGGTAATCGTCGTACAGGTGGTTCAGCAGCTGTTCGCGGGAGAAGACTTTTCCCGGCTCGTGGGAGAGGGTTTTCAGCAGGCGGAACTCCGCAGGGGTGAGGTCCAGCAGCTTGCTGCGCCAGCTCGCCTGGAAGCGGCTCTCATCCACAATCAGCGGGCTTTCGGCGTCCAGCATCTGAAGCTCGCGCTGCGGCCTGCAGCGGCGCAGAATGGTTTTCACGCGGGCCACTACCTCACGCGGGCTGTAGGGCTTGCAGATGTAGTCGTCCGCGCCGATTTCGAGCCCCAGCAGGCGGTCAATCTCTTCGATTTTAGCGGTAACCATGACAATAGGCACGTCGGAGAAGCGACGAATCTCCCGGCACAGGGTCAGGCCATCAACGCCAGGCAGCATTAAATCCAGCAGGATCAGATCCGGCGGGGTCTGGCGCACGTACGGCAGCACCTGGTCGCCGTGGCCGATCAGTGACGGGGCATAGCTGGCCGCGCGTAAATAGTCGATCAGCAGCTGTCCCAGCTTGGGTTCGTCTTCGACGATCAAAATGCGCGGCGTGTTTTCGTCAATCGGTAACTCGGTCATACTTCTCTCGATAAATCCCGTTCCAGAGGTAACTCTACTGTAATGCTAACCCCGCCAAAAGGCGAATGGGCGGCGCGAATGGTGCCATTATGCGCCTCGACGATGTTAACGCAAATCGCCAGCCCCAGGCCGGAACCGCCGCTGGCGCGGTTGCGGGAGCCTTCGGTGCGGTAAAAGCGCTCAAACAATTTTTCAAGCTGCGCGTCCTGCACGCCGGGGGCGGAATCCGCGAAGGTGAGGGCGAAGCGTCCGTTTTCCTGTTTGCCGGAGATATGCAGCCCGCCACCGCTGTCGGTGTAGCGCAGGCTGTTCTCCAGCAGGTTGTTGAACAGCTGCATCAGCCGGTCTTTGTCCCCAAATACCACCGCGCTGTCCGGCAGGGAGAGGTCGATTTTCAGGTTGCGGCTGGCAAACCGTTCCCGGAAGGCGCCGCTGGCAACTTCGAGCACGTTAATCACATCGACGGGCGCCTTCTGGTAGGCCAGTGCGCCTTCGTCGGACATGGAAAGCTGGTGGAGATCGTCCACCAGCTTGGTGAGCGTGCCCACCTCCGCCTGCAGGGAGGCCACCGATTCGGGCGTAAACTGGCGCACGCCGTCCTGAATGGCCTCGAGCTCACCGCGCAGCACCGCCAGCGGGGTGCGCAGCTCGTGGGAAATATCGGCCATAAAGTCGCGGCGCATCTGCTGGTTTTTCTCAAGCGTGCTGGCGAGTTGGTTAAAGTCCTGCGCCAGCTTGCCCAGTTCGTCCTGGCTGCGGGTGTCGACGCGGGTGGTGAAATCCCCGGCGGCCAGCTTGTGCGTGCCTTCCACCAGCCGTTTCACCGGCGCGAGCAGACCGCGCGCCAGCGGGAAGGTGGCGAGCGCGGCGAGCAGGGTGGAGAGAGCGACGATCAGCCAGCTGGTCCGGCGCTGCTGGCGGTCAAAGTTGATATCGGTGTTGCGCGTCAGGCGCTCCACCGGTGAGGCGATAACCCAGCCGACGGTCGCGTTATTCACCTTAATCGCCCGGCGGGTGCCGTCCGGCGGTATCGGCGCGCGCGGCCCAACCAGCGTGCGCATATCCTGATCGATTACCCAGAACTGGGTGCGCCAGCCGTGCGGCGGCATGCCCGGCCCCGGGCGATCTTCACCGGCATCGTGCTCCAGCGAGCGCAGGATCTGGAAAATAAAGCGGTCATTGTTGCGCAGAAAACGCCAGTTGCCGTGCTGGGCGTACTGTTCACTCAGCGCATCGCTTAAGCCCTGCAGGCGCTGCTCGTTGCCATGCTTAATGTAATCAATAAAACCGCGCTCAAAGCTGATCCGCACCGCCCAGTGCATAGTGATCAGCAGGACGATACAGGTGGCAAAAATCGCCACAAAAAGCTTGCCGGTAATACCCGGACGCCAGAATTTCATGAGCCACTCCTTTTGCCGCGCCTAATCACGACGTTCTTGCTGGTATCATCCGGCACGCGGGCAAAGATGACGGCGGGCAGGGCGATAATCACCGCCATGCTGATATAGGTATATAAAAAGACCTGATGCGCCACCGGCGTGTCGACGCTGAGGTGATGCTGGCCGTACATGCCGAGCAATAAACCCGCGATGGTCACGCCGACGCTCATGGAGAGCTGCATCACCATCGACAGCAGGCTGTTGCCGCTGCTCGCCAGATCGTCCGGCAGGTCTTTCAGCGTCAGGGTATTCATCGACGAGAAGCGCATGGAGTTGACCATCCCCTGGCAGAACAGCACCAGCGGCAGGACGTAGTACCAGCCCATCAGCGCCACGGTCATAAACAGCAGGCTGACCAGCGACAGCCCCAGCGTGGCGGCCACCAGCACGTGACGGTAGCCAAAGCGGTTCACCACCTGCACCACGATGCGCTTCATCCCCATGCTGCCGAGCACCATCGGGATCATCATCAGGCCCGCGTGGAACGGCGAAAACCCCATGCCAATTTGCAGAAACACGGGCGTCATAAACGGCAGCATGCCGCTGCCGATACGTCCGGCGAAGCTGCCGAACAGGCCAAGACGGTAGGTAGGGTTTTTAAACAGATTCAGGCTGAACAGCGCCTGGTCATTCCCGCGAGCGTGCCACCAATACCATCCAATGGCGGTAAGGCCGAGGGCAACCAGAACGCCCAGCGTCAGGGACGAAATGCCCAGCCCCTTTTGCCCGTCGAGCGCCAGGGTGAGCGTGGCCATGCCCGCCGCCAGCAGAATAAAGCCGAAGAAATCAAAGCGTCGGGTCTGCATTTTGTAGTTCGGCATCAGCGTTAGGGTGGCGATAGCGCCAATGATGCCAACAGGAAGATTGATTAAGAAAATCCAGTGCCAGGAGGCGTACTCCACCAGCATCCCGCCGAGCGCCGGCCCCAGCAGCGGCCCCACCTGACCGGGCAGGGTGACGAAGGTCATGGCCGCCATGTACTGCTCGCGTGGCACAATCTTCATCACCGTTAACCGCCCGACGGGCACCATCATCGCCCCGCCGACGCCCTGCAGCACGCGCGCCGTCACCAGCTGGTCGAGGGTGCTGGCCTGGGCGCAAAACAGCGAGCCAGCGGTAAACAGCACGATGGCGGTAAAGAAGATATTCCGCACGCCCACTTTGTCCGCCAGCCAGCCGCTGGCGGGCAGCATCACCGCAACCGTCAGCACGTAGGCGACAATTACCATATGCATATGCAGCGGGCTCTCCCCCAGGCTTTTCGCCATCGAGGGGAGGGCGGTGTTAACGATGGTCGTATCCAGCGACTGCATAAAGAAGCCGAAGGCGACTATCCACAATTGCCAGCGAACGTTGCTGGGAAGCTCAGTCATTTACCCGTTTACCGTTTCTCTGTTTTTACGCGAAAAGCGCAGCCGCAGGCGGTCGAAGAACAGATAGACCACCGGCGTGGTGTACAGCGTCAGCAGTTGGCTCATCACCAGGCCGCCGACGATGGTGATCCCCAGCGGCTGGCGCAGCTCTGAGCCGTCTCCGCCCGAGATAACCAGCGGCAGTGCGCCAAACAGCGCCGCCAGGGTGGTCATCATGATTGGACGGAAGCGCAGCAGGCAGGCCTGGAAAATGGCCTCTTCCGGCGAGAGGTTGCCGTTGCGCTGGGCGTCCAGCGCAAAGTCCACCATCATGATGGCGTTTTTCTTTACGATGCCGATTAACAGCATAATTCCGATAAGCGCGATCAGGCTGAATGGCGCGCCAAACAGCTCCAGCGCAAGCAGCGCCCCCACGCCCGCCGACGGCAGCGTAGAGAGGATGGTCAGCGGGTGAACGTAGCTCTCATACAGGACGCCCAGCACAATATAGACCGTGGCAATGGCCGCCAGGATCAAAATCACCTGCGAGTTCATCGTCTCCTGGAACACCTGCGCGGTCCCGGCAAAGCTGCCGCGCACGGTGGACGGCACGCCAAGCTGCGTCATCGCGCGGTTAATCGCGTCGCTGGCCTCGGAAAGCGATGAACCGGCGGGCAGGTTAAAGGAGATGGTCGACGCCGCCGACAGCCCCTGATGGTTCACCGACAGCGGCGCGTTGGCTGGCCGCCAGCTGGCAAAGTACGAGAGCGGTATCGCCTTGCCGTCGCTGTTAATCACAAACATTTTATCCAGCGCGCTGATGTCCTGGGTGTAGCGCGGATCCACCTCCATCACCACCTTATACTGGTTCATCGGCTGATAGATGGTGGAGATCTCGCGCTGGCCGAAGGCGTTATTTAGCAGGCTGTTGGCGGCTTCAACGTTGATGCCCAACCGCGACATGGTTTCGCGGTCGTAGGTGAGCGCCATCTCCGCGCCGTTGTCCTGCTGATCGGAGTTCACGTCCGCCAGCTCCGGCAGGGCGGCCAGCGCCTTACGGATCTTCGGCTCCCACTCGCGCAGGGCGGCTAAATCATCCGAGAGCAACGTGTACTGGTAGCTGGCGTTCGCCTGCCGCCCGCCGACGCGGATATCCTGAACGGCCATCAAAAACAGGTTTGCGCCCGGCTCTTTGGCGAGCTTCACACGCAGGCGGTCAATCACCTGCTGCGCCGTTTCGTTGCGCTCGCCGCGCGGCTTAAGGGTAATGAACATCATCCCGCTGTTAACGCGCGAGCCGCCGGTAAAGCCAGTGACGTTGTCTACAGCCGGATCCTCACGAATGATCTTCATAAAGTCCTGCAGCTTGCCGCGCATCGCCTGGAATGAAATGCTCTGGTCCGCCTGAATGCCGCCCATCAGCACGCCGGTGTCCTGCTCCGGGAAGAAGGTTTTAGGGATGGTGATGTACATCCAGACGTTGAGCCCAATGGTGGCGATCAGCACCAGGCCGACCAGCCGCGTGTGGTTCAGCACCCACTTCAGCGATTTGCCGTAGCTTTCCTGCATCGCCATCAGAAAACGACCAAAGCCTTTGCGGCGCGGCTGCGAGTGAGGCTTGCTGCGCTTGAGCATCCAGCCGCACATCATCGGCGTCAGCGTCAGGGAAATCACCAGCGAAATCCCGATGGCGACCGAGAGCGTGACGGCAAACTCCCGCAGCAGCCTGCCCGGCAGCCCGCCCATCAGCAGCAGCGGCAGGAAGACCGCCACCAGCGACAGGCTCATGGAAAGTACCGTAAAGCCCACCTCGCGCGTGCCCTGCAGCGCGGCCTGCAGCGGTTTCACGCCCGCTTCAAGGTGGCGGGAAATGTTCTCCAGCACCACGATGGCGTCATCCACTACGAAGCCCGTCGCAATCGTCAGGGCCATCAGCGACAGGTTGTTAAGGCTAAAGCCGCACAGGTACATGGCGGCAAAGGTCCCAATCAGCGACACCGGCACGGCCACCGCCGGGATCAGCGTCGCGCGGCCGGAGCGCAGGAACAGGAACACCACCAGGATCACCAGCGCGACGGAGATAATCAGCGTTTGCTCCACCTCTTCCAGCGAGGCGCGGATGGTCGGGGAGCGATCCTGGGCAATTTGCAGATCGATTGCTGCCGGGATGGTCTCCTGCAGGTCCGGAAGACGGGCGCGAATGCTGTTCACCGTCTCAATAATGTTCGCCTCCGGCAGCTTGCGGATCATCAGCAGGATGGCCGGTTTAGCGTTGGTCATCCCGGCGTTGCGCACGTCCTGCACTGAGTCAGTGACGCTGGCGACGTCGCTCAGGCGTACCGCCGCGCCGTTGTTGTAGTGAATGATCAGCGGCTGGTATTCCGCGGCGGTTTTTAGCTCGTCGTTGGTCTGGATCTGCCAGCGGTGGCTGCCGTCCTCAATCGCCCCCTGCGGTTTACGCACGTTGGCGCTGCTGATGGCGGAGCGCACGTCGTCCAGCGACACGCCCTGATTGAACAGCGCCTGCGGGTTCAGGCCCACGCGCACGGCGGGCAGAGAACTGCCGCCAACGCTCACGTCACCCACGCCGTTGATTTGTGAAATCGTCTGCGCCAGCTGGGTCGACGCAAAATCGTACAGCTGCCCCTGAGAATAGGTGTCCGAGGTCAGCGTCAGGATCATGATTGGCGCGTCGGACGGATTGGCCTTGCGGTAGGTCGGACGGCTCGGCATCCCGCTCGGCAGAAGGCTTTGCGCGGCGTTAATGGCCGCCTGCACGTCACGGGCGGCACCGTTAATATCCCGGTCGAAGCTGAATTCCAGAATGATGCGTGTGCTGCCCAGCGAGCTGCTGGAGGTCATCTCGTTGACCCCCGCAATCCGCCCAAGAGAACGCTCCAGCGGCGTGGCAACGGACGAGGCCATGGTCTCCGGTGACGCACCCGGCAGCGAGGCGCTGACCATAATCACCGGGAAATCCACCTGCGGCAGGGGGGCAACTGGCAGCAGCCGGAAGCCCAGCACGCCGCACAGGGTAATGGCGACGGAGAGTAAAATCGTCGCCACTGGACGGTAAATGAAGAGGGCGAAAAACTTCACTTACGCCTCCTCTTCACGTTTCGGGAAACGGCTTTTGGTCCACAGCGCCAGGCGGTCAAACAGCAGATAGATCACCGGCGTAGTGAAGAGCGTCAGCACCTGACTCACCAGCAGGCCCCCGACCATACCGATACCCAGCGGGCGGCGCAGCTCCGCGCCGACGCCGGTGCTGAGCATCAGCGGCAGCGCGCCCAACAGGGCGGCCAGCGTGGTCATCAGGATCGGACGGAAACGCAGCAGGCAGGCCTGGAAGATGGCATCGCTCGGCGACATGCCCTGCTCGCGCTCGGCGGCCAGCGCAAAGTCGATCATCATGATGGCGTTTTTCTTCACGATCCCGATAAGCAGGATGATGCCGATGATGGCAATAACGTCCAGCTCGCTGCCCGCCAGCATCAATGCCAGCAGCGCCCCCACGCCCGCCGTTGGCAGGGTAGAGAGGATGGTGATCGGGTGGATAAAGCTTTCGTACAGCACGCCGAGCACGATGTACATCGCCACGACCGCCGCGACGATCAGCCAGACGGTGTTGCCCAGCGCGGCCTGGAACGCCAGGGTGCTGCCCTGGAACTGGGTCTGAATGTCGGACGGGAAGCTGAGCGCTTTTTCAGCAGCCTGGATGGCTTCCACCGCCTCGCCCAGCGAGTAACCGTCCGGCACGTTGAAGGAAATGGTGGTGGACGGGAACTGATCCAGGTGGTTAATCGACAGCGGGGTATAGCGCTCCTCCACCGTGGCGATGGCGCTCAGCGGCACAATGCCGCCGTCTTTGCTGGTCAGGCGCACCGAGTCCAGGCCGGCCAGGCCGGGGGTGTGCTCGGTGTTGTGCTCCAGCACCACGCGGTACTGGTTCGCCTGGGTGTAGATGGTGGAGATCAGGCGCTGCCCGAAGGCGTTGTACAGGGCGTTGTCCACATCAGACATGGTGATGCCCAGACGGCTGGCGGTGTCGCGGTTAACGTTGACGTAGGCCGCCAGCCCCTTGTCCTGCCAGTCGCTGCTGACATCGGCGAGCTGCGGCAGGGTGTTAAGTTTTTCAACCAGCTGCGGCACCCAGGTGCTGAGGGCATCAAGCGACGTAGCCTGGAGCGTGAACTGATACTGCGTGCGGCTGACCTGGGTATCAATGGTCAAATCCTGAATCGGCTGCAGGTAAAGCTCAACGCCCGGCACGCGGGCCACGGCGCTTTGCAGGCGCTCGATGACGGCGTTCACGCGGTCGTCGCGCTCATCCAGCGGCTTGAGGTTGATCTGCAGACGCGCGCTGTTGAGCGACGGATTGGTGCCATCCACCCCCACGTAGGACGTCAGGCTCTCCACCGCCGGGTCTTTCATGATGATTTCAGACACCTGCTGCTGGCGCTGCGCCATGTTCGCGAAGGAGACCGACTGCGGAGCCTGAAGAGTGCCCTGAATAATGCCGTTATCCTGGATGGGGAAGAAACCTTTCGGAATAAAAATCCACAGCATTACGCTGAGCGCCAGCGTGCCCAGCGCCACGCCAAGTGTGGCCCACGGATGGTTCAGCACTTTCGCCAGCACGCGACCGTAGGCGGCAATAATTTGCTCGAACATCCGCTCGGAGGCGCGGGAGAAGCGGTTTTGCTTGCGCAGGGATTCGTGGCTCAGCATGCGGGCACACATCATCGGCGTCAGGGTCAGCGACACCACGGCAGAGATCAGAATGGCGACCGCCAGCGTCACGGCAAACTCGCGGAACAGCCGCCCGACGATGTCGCCCATAAACAGTAGCGGGATCAGCACCGCAATCAGCGAGAAGGTCAGCGAGATAATGGTAAAGCCGATTTCCCCTGCGCCCTTCAGCGCGGCGGCCAGCGGCTTTTCACCTTTTTCGATATAGCGCGAGATGTTCTCGATAACGACGATGGCGTCATCCACCACGAACCCGGTGGCGATGGTGAGCGCCATCAGCGTCAGGTTGTTAATCGAAAAGTCGAGGAACACCATCACCGCAAAGGTCCCGACCAGCGAGAGCGGCACGGCGACGGCGGGGATAATGGTTGCCGGAACGTTGCGCAGGAACAGGTAAATGATCATTACCACCAGCGCAATCGCCAGCATCAGCTCGAACTGGGTATCGGTGACCGACGCGCGAATGTTGGTGGTGCGGTCGGAAAGGACTTTTACGCTGACCGATTTCGGCAGGCTTTCAATCAGCTGCGGCAGCATGGTGCGGATGCTGTCGGCGGTTTCGATGATGTTGGCGCCCGGCTGGCGCTGCACGTTCATCACGATCGCCTGCTGCTTGTTCGCCCACGCGCCGAGCCAGCTGTTTTCCGCGCCTTGTTCCACGGTGGCGACATCGCCCAGGCGGATCGGCGCGCCGTTCTGGTAGGCCACAATCAGCTGACGGTATTCGTCGGCGGACTGCATCTGGTCGTTTGCCGAGAGGGTGACCGCACGGGTCGGGCCGTCCAGCGAGCCTTTCGCCGAGTTGACGTTGGCACTGCTGATGGCGGTGCGGATGGTTTCGCTGGTCAGCCCCAGCGCGGCAATCGCCTGTGCGTTAAGCTTCACGCGCACGGCCGGGCGCTGGCCGCCCGCCAGCGTGACGAGGCCGACGCCGGAGACCTGAGAAATCTTCTGCGCCACGCGGGTTTCGACCATGTCTTCGACCTGGGTCATCGGCATGGCGGAGGAGGTGACGGCCAGCGTCATGATTGGCGGATCCGCCGGGTTCACCTTGCTGTAGACCGGCGGGTTAGGCAGGTCCGACGGCAGCAGGTTGGTGGCGGCGTTGATGGCGGCCTGCACTTCCTGCTCGGCGACGTCCAGCGACAGCGTTAGCTGGAACTGCAGCGTCACGACGGATGCCCCACCGGAACTCTGGGAGGACATCTGTTTTAACCCGGACATCTGGCCAAACTGGCGCTCCAGCGGGGCGGTAATGGCGGACGTCACCACGTCCGGGCTGGCGCCAGGATAGAGAGTGACAACCTGAATCGTTGGATAATCCACCTCCGGCAGCGCCGACACGGGCAGAAAGCGGTAGCCAATGATCCCGGCCAGCAGGATCGCCACCATCAACAGCGTGGTGGCGACAGGGCGGAGGATAAACAGGCGTGACGGCCCACCTGTAGAGCTCGGGGGCATAACCTGCATCAGGAGGTCGCTCCCTGTTTCGCAGGTTCAACCACCTCAACTTTCGCGCCTTCGGTGAGGCGGTCGATGCCGTCGGTGACCACGCGGTCGCCGGCGGAGAGCCCGGCGCTGATGACCACCGTCTGGCTGTCCTGAATCCCGGTTTTCACCAGATGCTTGCTCACTTTATTGTCGCTGTTCAGCACCCAGACAAAGCTTCCTTCGTTACCCATCTGCAGCGCTGCGGTGGGGATCACTACCGCGTTCTCTTCGGTAGCGACCAGCATTCGCGCGTTGACGAACTGGTTCGGGAAGAGGGCATCGTCCTGGTTGTTAAAGCGCGCCTTCAGCTTGATGGTGCCGGTGGTGGTATCGATCTGGTTGTCCAGACTGAGCAGGGAACCCTCGCTCAGCTTCTGCTTGTTGGTGCGGTCCCAGGCTTCCACCACCAGGCCTTTACCGGCTTTTTGCGCCTGCATGACGGTTGCGATATCGCTTTCCGGCAGGGTAAAGACTAAATCAATCGGGTGGGTCTGGGTGATCACCACGATGCCCGTGGTGTCGCCGCTGGAGATCTGGTTACCGATATCGACCTGCTTCAGGCCCACGCGTCCGTCAATCGGCGCGGTGATGCGGCTCCAGTCCAGCTGCAGCTGCGCGCTGGCGACGGCGGCCTCGTCGGCTTTGATGGTGCCCTGCGTTTCGCTGACCAGCGACTGCTGGGTGTCCAGCTCCTGACGAGAAACGAGGTTGGTTTTCACCAGCTGCTGGTAGCGCGCCAGATCGCGACGGGCGTTGGCGAGGGTGGCTTTGTCTTTCGCGAGCTGCCCCTGCGCCTGAGCGAGGGCGACTTTAAACTGGCTCGGGTCGATTTCCGCCAGCAGATCGCCCGCTTTGACCTGCTGACCTTCCTGGAAGTGGATCGCGATGAGCTGACCGTCAACGCGGCTGCGCACCGTGGCGGTGTTGGCGGCGGTGATGGTTCCGAGCCCCGTCAGATAACGCGGAACGGCTTTGCTCACCGCCGTTGCCGCCTGAACCGGTGCCAGCGCGCCGCCGCGCATGCCGTGACGGCCGCCGCCAGCCGGGCGCTGGGCCTGGCTGCTGGCGCCAGCGGGAGCGGCGGAGTTCGCAGATTGACTGTGCCAGTACCAGGCGGCGGCAAGGACCACCACAATGATGCCAGCGGCGATTGCCCAGCGGGATTTGTTACTGCCTTTCATCGTTATACGTTCTCATCCTGAATACTTCGGGGAATGATACTAGTTTAGTCAGCTAACACAGCGGAAAAATGGAGGAAATATGGAAGACTGTCAGGAATGGTCTGAGTGTGGCGATCGTTTTAGCCGGGTAAGGCGAAGCCGCCACCCGGCACAACCGCATTAGCTAAACATCACCTGCGCCCAGCGCGCCAGCCCTGCGGTAACGGAGCCAAAGTCATCCCCACCGGCAATCGGAATGCCCGGCAGCTGTTCCGCCAGCGCTTTCTTGATCAGCGGCGAACGGGCGCTACCGCCGGTCAGGTAGATCACATCCGGCTTCTCTTTGCCGTTCTCCAGCGCCAGCTGGACTTGCTCCAGAATGCGCTGCAGCGGCTGGGCAAGCGCCGTTTCCAGCCCCTCCTGTGAAATCGCCGTGGCCAGATCCTCGCTGATAAACGGCAAGGAGACCGCATGTTCAGGACGGTCGGAAAGGGCGATTTTGCACTCCTCCGCAGTACGCACCACGCGGTAGCTCAGGCGCTGACGCCAGACTTTATAGAGCAGGGCGACCTTCTCGGCATCCTGCGCGTCGCGCACCAGATCGTTGAGGAAGCGCCCGTTCGCGGTGCTGTAAAAATCACTCTGCGCCGGAACGTCGTTGATGGCAATCGCGTTCCACCACGGCAGGATCGGCAGGGCGATGCCTTTTTCCGTTTGCCCGCCCATGCCCAGCAGCGGCATCAGGCTCTTAAAGGCCAGGGCGATATCCAGATCGTTGCCGCCTACGCGGCAGCCGCTGTGCCCGAGCAGGCTGTTTTCGCGGTCACGACGGTGATGCCACTGCGGTCCCATCAGCAGCAGCGAGCAGTCCGTTGTACCGCCCCCGATGTCGACGACCAGCACGCGCTTCTCTTCCGTCAGCGTGGCTTCAAAATCCAGCCCCGCCGCAACCGGCTCGTACTGAAACACCACGTCGCGGAATCCCGCCCGGTGCGCCGCACGTTCGAGGATCCCCTGCGCCTGCTGGTTGGCTTCGTCACCGCCCAGCCCCTGGAAGTTGATCGGGCGGCCAATCACCGCCTGGGTGATAGTATCCGGCACCTGCGACTGCGCCTGATTGCGGATATGCAGCATCATGGCGCACACCAGATCTTCAAACATCGCCACCTGCTGCGGCTTCAGGCCGCTCGCGCCGAGGAAGGACTTTGGCGATTTAACGAAGTAGACCTCTTCCGGGTCTTCAATGTAATGCCCGAGCGAGGAGAGGCCAAACTGCACGCTTGAAGGGGTAACGTCGATGTCTTCCTCGCGGTTAAAGCTGACCGCCCGACGCAGCAGCGCCTGGGTCTCCGCCGCGGTAGCCGGAACCTGATGGTGGCGGAACAGCCACTCGCTCACCGCCTCACGCGTCGGCGCGCAGAGCATTGATGGCAGCAGCGTGCTCTCTTTTTCCATTTTCAGAAGCTGCGGTTGGCCGTTTTGCATGATCGCAACCGAGCAGTTTGCCGTACCGTAGTCAAATCCAATAAACACGATTAATCCCCATGCCGGTGAGAAGGGGCGAGACTTTAACGAAATGTCTGCACCGCGACAACAGGAATATGAAAGCAAGGCAAAACAAGGTCTTTCCGTTTATGCTGATAAAAATAAAAAAGGAGCAGCGATGTATACCCTGACGTGGCAACCCCCTTACGACTGGCAGTGGATGTTTGGCTTTCTCGGCGCTCGTGCGGTGACGGGCATTGAAACCGTCACGAGCGACTACTACGAGCGCAGCTTTGCCTGCGACGGCCATCAGGGGATATTTCGCGTGACGCCGGATATCGCTACCCATACGCTGACCGTGACGCTCAGCCCGGGGTTGGTTCCGGTTGCGCAGACGTGTCTTGAACGCATCGCGCGCCTGTTCGATCTCGCCTGTAACCCGCAGCACATCGCGGATACGCTGGGGGATCTCGGCGCTGCCCGCCCCGGCTTGCGTCTGCCGGGGGCGATGGATGCGTACGAGCAGGGCGTACGGGCCATTCTCGGGCAGTTGGTCAGCGTGGCGATGGCGGCGAAACTGGCTTCCCGCGTTGTCGCCCTGTGCGGTGAGCCGGTGAAGGATGCACCGGGTTATGTCTGCTTTCCCTCCCCGCAAGCGCTGGCCGCTGCCGATCCGCTGGCGCTCAAGGCGCTCGGGATGCCGCTAAAACGCGCGGAGGCGCTGATTCATCTGGCGCAGTCGGTTGTTGACGGGACGTTTCCGCTGACGCCGCCCGAGGACGTTGAGGCGGGCATGAAGGCGCTACAGCAGCGGCCGGGCATCGGGCGCTGGACGGCAAATTACCTGGCCCTGAGAGGCTGGCAGGCGAAAGATGTGTTCCTGCCGGATGATTATCTGATTAAGCAACGCTTCGCCGGGATGACCCCCGCGCAGATCCGTCGTTACGCCGAGCGCTGGCAGCCGTGGCGCTCCTACGCGCTGCTGCACATCTGGTATACCGACGGCTGGACGCCGTCAGTTGATGGCGAAATAACTGGTGTTGAGCAGTAGATCCAGCGGCTGCGGCTCGGCGATGGTGTCGCCATAGATAAAATCAATGCCGATGCCGGAAAGCGTATCCATCATGATGGGCTGGTTGCAGGGACCCGCGATGGTTTTCATCCCCAGACGCTGGGCGTGGCCCTGAACGATGGTCACCATCATCTCATCCATCAGATTACCATACACGTTGCTCACCACCTCGGCGTCCAGCATCAGATAATCGGCCATGTTCGGGCTCAGGTGGCTGAAGACGTTCATGTCGCGCCCTATCTGGCTGAAGATCACCCGGCAGCCCGCCTGGCGAAGCTTTTGCAGCCCTCGCTGCAGGTTCTCATCCGGGTTACACACCACGTCGCTCGCGATAACCAGATGCAGCAGACGGCCCGGCATGGGGCTGTTATCGAGCAGCTCGAGGAGTTCATCGACCAGCGTTACGCTGGCTAAACCGGCGGCAGAAAGCGGCAGTGCTACCCCCATCCCTTTACGGGCGACCTGTGCGGCAGAGGTGCGGAAAAACTCACCAAAGATACGTCTGTCGAGGGCGTGCAGCAGTTCGGGCTCCGCCAGACCAGAACGGAAGGCGTGCTCCTCCTGGACTTCACCCTGGCTGGTCCACAGGCGTAGCGAAATCAGCCAGAAGTTACAGCTTTCCGGTATGCGCGGGGAGGCGACGCTGCGGGCTATCATCATCAGATGATTGTCTTTGATCATATGCCACTGTTCGTCCAGCGACATCATGCTGCGCGCGCTCCGATCCCGCTCCTGCTGCGGTTCGTACACCGTCACGATGCCGCGGCCGCTGTTTTTCGAGGCATAACAGGCAATATCCGCCTGCGACATCACTTCTGACGCCTGGTTATTATGCTCATCAATCAGCGTGATCCCTGCGCTGGCGCCAATCCGGTGCAGGCGACCTTCCCACATAAAGTGATAGTCATTGATGGTATGGATCAAACGACCGGTGATATAGCGCGCGCTCTCAATATTGCAGTCCGGCAGCAGCAGCCCAAACTCGTCGCCGCCCAGGCGCGCCAGCACGTCGCTGGAGCGAAGCATGGTTAACATCATGGAAGAGAGTTCCCGCAGCAGGGCATCTCCCGCCGCATGGCCTGCGCTATCATTGACGGCTTTGAAGCGGTCCAGATCGATAAAGACCAGCGCATGACGCTGACGCGTCTCGCGAACGGTTTGCAGAAGCCGTTTGAGATGGTTTTCGAAGCTGACCCGATTTGCCAGGTGGGTGAGGGCATCGTGCGACGCGCTGTAGCTTAGCTGACGCAGCATTTTGCGCGACTCGGTGACGTCCTGAATAACGATCACCGAGCCAATACTGTGCCCATCAAGGGTACCGAGTGGCGTAATGCTGTAGTGGATATCAAACGATCCGCCGGTGCGGCAGTTCAGCACTACATCCTGGTCGATATCGGAGCGTGACATATCGCCGCTGTGAATATTCTCCATCAGCGGGCCCCGTTCCCCAAAGGTGATGTGTAACACCTTCAGGATCGGCTGGCCGATGGCCTCGGTCTGCAGCCAGCCGCTCATCTTCTCGGCGACCGGGTTCATAAAGGTGACGTTCATGTCGATATCGGTACAGAGCACCGCTTCGCCGATGGAGTCGAGCGTGATGTGCAGGCGCTCTTTTTCCTGAAACAGCGCTTCGTTAAGCTCCTTCACCTCGGTCATGTCCATATTGATGCCGAGCAAACGTTCGACTTCACCCTCTTTATTCAGCACCCGGTTGGCCAGGGAGCGTATATGGCGCACGCCTTCCTTCACGCGGATACGGAATTCAAGCTTAAACGGCAGACGCGAAACCAGTGAATCCCGCAGCACCTGCTCCGCATGGGCGCGATCCTCCGGCAATATTCTTTCGTGCCAGAGCTGCCAGGTGGGCTTAATGTGCGGCGGAATTTCATACAGCTCAAACATCCGCTTATCCCAGCTGATGATGTCTGGCTCCAGATCCCACTCCCAGATACCGATGCCGCCCGCTTCGTTGGCCAGCGTAATGCGCTCCATCAGCCGTTTATTGACCCACTCGGTTTGCTTCAGATCGTTAATGTCTTCAATCTGGGCGATGAAATAGAGCGGCGAGCCATCGGCATGGCGCACGACGGAGACGGCCAGAAGCGCCCAGACGACCTCTCCGTTGCGCGTGTAATAGCGCTTTTCAAGGGTGTAGGTGTTGATCTCGCCGTTGACCAGCTGTTCCAGCTGTTCCAGGTCGGTATGCAAATCTTCCGGCCAGGTGAGCTGCTGGAAGGTGAGCGACTGTAGCTCGGTCTGGCTGTAACCGAGGAAATTGCACAGCGCCTTGTTGGCCTGAAGCCACTGGCCCTCCATGCTGACTAACGCCATACCGATGGCGGAATACTCCATTGCATTACGAAAGCGCTCTTCGCTCTCGGTGATGTGTTTGCGTTCGGCACGGAAGGCATACATCACCATGGTCATCACGTTAGCGGGGAGGAGGAGCATCAGGAACGGCAGCCACGGCGCGTTCATCATCGGCCCGGCATGTTGGGTGGTCAGCGCCGAAGGGTTATGGGCAATCATCAGTGAAACGACCATCACGGTAACCAGAAACACCATGAACGCTTCCATCCGCGGCAAGCGCACAGCGCTCCACATCAGCAGGACAATCACGCAGGTAAAGGGCCACGGCAGCCAGGTGATGGATGCCCAACTGAGGGCCAGCGTTACGGCCATGGTAACCAGGGTTTCCAGCAGCAATCTCGGATCACGGTGGCGGAGCAGGTAATGGGATTTAAACAGCAGCCCCAGCGGCACCAGCGCCAGCGCGCCAATGGATTCAGATAGCACCCAGACGATGAAATTACGCAGCGGCTCAGGGCCGGGGATCAGAAGCGTCATCAGAATACCGCCCACCAGCGGCGGCACCAGCGCGCTGCCTATTGCCAGGCGGATCCAGTCGTTTAAATTTTGCAGCGGGTTGTACCACGGAAGCAGCTTGCGCAGTAACACGGCACCGATGATGGCCTCAATAACGTTTATTGCGGTGTAGGTGGGGTTTATCGACGCCCAGGAGAACAACATCCACGAGGCCAGAATATTGCCAAATGAACAGGCCAGGGCTATCCCGGGCCACATTTTTCCTGCATGGCGGTAAAACGCCACCATCATAATGGCGGTAGGAAACCAGAGTGGCGCCAGCAGGGTACCGAAGCGGGTAAGCTCCAGCGAAAATAAGGTAAAGATAAAGGTGACCAGGCCCAGACAGACAAGTCGTAATAAAGGATGTGGGGTGGTAACCAAAACCCGCTGGTATTGTTTATTCATTACCGCTTTATCCAGAGACGCCATGCCGTCAGGAGAGAAGTGCGCACGAGTGAATTTGATAATTTGGTTTATGCTAGTACAAACAATTTACAATTCATATGGCGACTGCTCATAATTTGACATCATAGACTTATTAAATAGTTACTCGCTAAAAAATTCCTGTTAAACGCTGAAAAAACGGTCATTAAAATTTCTCTCAGGGATCAATGCGCCACTTTTCAGCCTGTCTCGCAGAACCTGCGCATTCGACTGGTATCACGCCCGCGAAATCCCTATAATTGCCGCGTTTGACGCTCCGGCGTCGTCCTTCCTTAACATCCAGGTTATTCAGGTCGCTAAATTTATGACTGATAAGTCTCATCAGTGCGTCATTATAGGCATCGCCGGCGCATCGGCTTCAGGTAAAAGTCTAATTGCCAGTACGCTTTATCGCGAACTGCGTGAACAGGTAGGTGATGAGCATATCGGCGTCATTCCCGAAGACAGCTACTACAAAGATCAATCCCATCTGTCGATGGAAGAACGTGTAAAAACCAACTACGACCACCCGAATGCGATGGAT
The DNA here is from genome assembly GCF_014930595.1 of Enterobacter cloacae complex sp. P42RS. NCBI lineage: Bacteria > Pseudomonadati > Pseudomonadota > Gammaproteobacteria > Enterobacterales > Enterobacteriaceae > Enterobacter > Enterobacter cloacae complex sp. P42RS. The sequence continues at coordinate 36,435 of NZ_JADBRK010000019.1, read as the reverse complement.
CACAGTTTACTGTTCCAGCATTTAGAAGCGCTTAAGAGCGGCCAGGCGATCGAACTGCCCGTTTACAGTTACGTAGAACACACCCGTACCCAGGAAACGATCCGCATCGAGCCGAAGAAGGTCATTATCCTTGAAGGCATCCTGCTCCTGACTGACGCCCGCCTGCGTGAATCCATGAACTTCTCCATCTTCGTCGATACCCCGCTGGATATCTGCCTGATGCGCCGCATCAAGCGTGACGTTAACGAGCGCGGCCGTTCGATGGACTCCGTCATGGCGCAATACCAGAAAACGGTCCGTCCGATGTTCCTGCAGTTTATTGAACCCTCCAAACAATACGCCGATATCATCGTGCCTCGCGGGGGCAAAAACCGCATTGCTATTGATATCTTAAAAGCGAAAATCAGCCAGTTTTTTGAATAAGCCGCGCGAATTGTGTACCGTTCAGAGATAACCTGGTTTTACCCTGAGCGTTCAACGGCTCAGGGTACGATGCATGAAAGGAGAAAGAACCATGCGTCTTTGCGATCGTGATATTGAAGCCTGGCTGGATGAAGGCCGCTTGTCTATTACCCCACGTCCCCCCGTGGAGCGTATCAATGGGGTGACCGTTGATGTGCGGTTGGGGAATAAATTCCGCACCTTTAGCGGCCATACTGCGCCGTTCATCGACCTCAGCGGGCCGAAGGATGAAGTCAGCGCCGCGCTCGATCGCGTCATGAGTGATGAAATCATCATTGACGAAGGTGAAGCTTTTTATCTGCACCCGGGTGAACTGGCGCTGGCGGTGACGTATGAATCCGTGACCCTGCCTGCGGATCTCGTCGGCTGGCTTGATGGCCGTTCTTCTCTGGCCCGCCTGGGGTTGATGGTTCACGTGACCGCGCACCGTATCGACCCAGGCTGGTCCGGCCGTATCGTGCTGGAGTTCTTCAATGCCGGTAAACTGCCGCTGGCGCTGCGCCCCGGAATGATGATCGGTGCGTTAAGCTTTGAACCGCTCACAGGCCCGGCAGACAGGCCTTATAACCGCCGCCAGGACGCAAAATACCGCGACCAGCAGGGTGCGGTTGCCAGCCGTATTGATAAAGACTGATCGTTAGTCCATTGAGGATGCCATGAGAAGAGTTCTGACAACGCTGATGATTTTGCTGGTAGTGCTGGTTGCTGGCCTTTCGGCGTTGGTTCTGCTGGTTAACCCGAATGATTTCCGCGCTTACATGGTGCGGCAGGTCGAGGCACGCAGTGGTTACCAACTGAAGCTTGACGGGCCGCTGCGCTGGCACGTCTGGCCGCAGCTCAGCATTCTCTCTGGCCGCATGTCGTTAACCGCGCCGGGCGCGGCACAGCCGCTGGTCTCTGCGGACAACATGCGTCTCGATGTGGCGCTGATCCCGCTCATCTCCCATCAGCTGCAGGTTAATCAGGTGATGCTGAAGGGCGCGGTCATTCAGCTTACCCCGCAGACCGAAGCCGTGCGCGACGCGAATGCGCCGGTTGCGCCGCGCGAGAATACCTTACCGGATGAACCGTCCGATGAGGGCTGGTCCTTTGATATAGGCAAACTGAAAGTGGCCGATAGCGTGCTGGTATTCCAGCATGAGGATCAGGAGCAGGTCACCGTTCGCAACATCAACCTGCAGATGGAACAGGATGAACACCATCTTGCGTCGCTGGAATTTAGCGGACGGATAAACCGCGACCAGCGCGATCTGTCCCTCTCGTTGAATGCAAACGTGAATGCGTCGGACTACCCGCATCAGTTGACGGCCGACATCAAGCAGCTTAGCTGGCAGCTGACGGGAGCGGATCTCCCGACCCAGGGGATCGCCGGGCAGGGGACGCTGCAGGCCGTATGGCGCGAAGAGCAAAAACAGCTGGCGCTGGAAAACCTTAATCTGCAGGCCAACGACAGCAGCCTGAAAGGGCAGGCGAGCGTCACGCTCGACGATAAGCCGAAGTGGGTGCTGAACCTGCAGTTTGACAAGCTCAACCTGGAGAACATCCTGCCACCGGTGCCGGCAAGCGCAACGGACAGCGATGCCGTGCAGACGGGGCAAAGCCAGTCACCGGTGTCGCGTCCGGTTATCTCATCCAACCTTGAACAGCCTGACTATAACGTGCTGCGCGGCTTCACGGCGGATATTCTGCTGAAAGCCAACAGCGTGCGCTGGCGCGGTATTGATTTTACCGACGTGAGCGGCCAGATGTTCAACCACAACGGGTTGCTGGTAATTTCAGAACTGAGCGGCAAAATGGGGGCGGGTCACCTGTCACTTCCGGGTACGCTGGACGTGCGTAAGGACGTTGCCAGCGCTGAATTCCAGCCGCGTCTCGACAACGTTGAGATTGGCAGCATCCTCAAAGCCTTTAACTATCCGATATCCCTGACGGGTCAGCTGACGCTGGCGGGCGATTTCTCAGGCACCAAAATTGATGCCAACGCCTTCCGCCGTGAGTGGCAGGGCGAGGCGCATGTTGACCTGAAAGATTCGCGAATGGAAGGGCTCAACTTCCAGCAGCTGGTTCAGCAGGCGGTGGAGCGCAGCAGCGATGTTAAAGCCCAGGAAAACTACGACAGCGCAACTCGCCTCGACAGCTTCACCACTGACCTGACGCTGGATAATGGGGTGCTGACGCTGGCCGGGATGCAGGGAACTTCATCTATGCTGTCGTTAACCGGAGAAGGCTCGCTGGATCTGGTCAAAGAGACGGCGGACACGCGCTTTAACGTCCGGGTGCTTTCCGGCTGGCAGGGCGAAAGCAAGCTGATTGACTTCCTCAAAGAGACGCCGGTTCCGCTTAGCGTATACGGCAAATGGCAGGCGCTGAACTACAGCCTTCAGGTAGATCAGATCCTGCGTAAGCATCTGCAGGATGAAGCGAAGCGTCGGCTCAACAGCTGGGCGGATCGTAATAAAGATTCCCAGAACGGCAAGGATGTGAAGAAGCTGCTGGATAAGCTTTGACGGCGGTGTGGCCTGATGGCCTCACCCCGACCCTCTCCCACGGGAGAGGGAGCAAACACTAAAACGGCAACGGGGTTGCCGTTTTGGTTTACCTAGACCTCAAAATCCAGCTCTTCCTCATCCCGCAGTGGAATTAGCTGAACTTTCTGCACGCGATGGTTTTCAATCTGCAGTGTTTTAAGCAGATAGTCGCCCACCTGAACCTCTTCCCCCGGCTGCGGGATGCGCTGCAAATACTCCATCAGCAGACCGGCAATGGTGTGGTATTCCCTTTTTTCATCCAGCGGTAGCGGCACGTACTGCACAAGGTCTTCCAGCGGCATGTGGCCGTTGGCCGTCCACGAGCCGTCTGCGTTTTTCTGAATGTCGTGGCGGGCATCAATCTCATCCACCTCGTTTGGCAGATTACCGGCGATGGTTTCCATTACGTCGCTGAGCGTGACCAGCCCTTCCACCGAACCAAATTCATCCACCACAAACGCGAAATGGGTGCGCGCGTTGCGGAACTGCTCCAGCGCGGAGAGCAGCGGAAGCGCTTCCGGGAAGACCAGCGGCTGGCGTACCAGCGCGCGCAGGTTGAGCGGCTCGCCGTGCAGCTGCTGCTGGAGCAGGTCAATCACGTGTACCACCCCCAGCAGCTCCTCTTCCTCTTCACCGCCGGTGACCACCAGCCGGGTGTGCTGGTTTTTATCCAGCAGGGCGCGGATCTGCTCTTCTGGTGCCGTGAGGTCAATATGCTCAATGTCATGCCGGGAGGTCATGATGCTGCTGACCGTGCGCTGATTCAGGTTGAGCACGCGCTCGATCATCAGCCGCTCCTGCGTGTTAAAGATTTGCCCGTCGCTGTGATCGGCCAGCAGGGCAGAGGATTCGGCGTCCAGCTCGGCATCCTCTTTCCTGCCGCTCAACAGGCGCATCACGGTGTCGGCCGTGCGCTGGCGCAGGGTCTGATTCGCGGAGAGAAACCGGCGGCGGTTAAATATCGCCAGCTGGTTGAGCGCTTCAATCATGACGGAGAAGCCAATGGCGGCGTACAGGTAGCCTTTCGGAATGTGGAAGCCGAAACCGTCGGCGACCAGGCTGAAGCCAATCATCAGAAGGAAGCTGAGGCAGAGGATCACGATTGTCGGGTGGCTGTTCACAAAGCGGGTCAGTGCTTTGCTCGCCATCACCATCAGCGTGATGGCGATAATTACCGCGGCCATCATGACGGCGAGATGGTCCACCATCCCGACGGCGGTAATCACCGAATCCAGGGAGAAGACTGCATCGAGCACCACAATTTGCGCCACCACCGGCCAGAATCTCGCCCCGCGTCGCTGGGTCGGGTTCTCGCTGTCCTTGCCTTCGAGCCGCTCGTTAAGCTCCACCGTGGCTTTGAACAGCAGGAACAGCCCGCCGAAGAGCATGATCAGGTCGCGCGCGCTAAAGCTCAGGCCACGAACGGAGAACAGAGGCTGAGTGAGCGTGACCATCCAGGAGATAGAGGCCAGCAGCAGTAAACGCATCACCATCGCCAGCAGCAGACCCGTCACGCGCGCGCGGTCGCGCTGGGAAGGGGGCAGTTTTTCAGCGAGGATGGCGATAAACACCAGATTATCAATACCGAGCACTAATTCGATGACGACCAGCGTCACCAGCCCGGCCCAGATTGATGGATCGGCAATCCATTCCATAGTAATAGCAATACCTTCTGTTATATGACGAATGTCACACTTCGATCATGGATAAAGCTGGGGGAAAATGCAATGTCGGGCTGAGATTTCTCTTAATACGATGCATAAAAAAGAGAGCAGTCTCAGGTGAGTGTAAATAAGCAAAATATGTATATTTTATTATTCTGAGTGCTTTTTAGGATATATCGCAGATAATGGTTTTTACTCTCTTTTTGTCAATATAAAGAAAATCCTAAAAGGTCAAAACTTTGCTCTTAATATTAATCTTAAAAACAGATATTAGGACAGTTGTCTCCTTGCCTGCTATTAGGTTAGCTGCAACAATTCTCCCAGCATCAAATGTTAAATCTTGTTGTTGCTATTATTGTTTTGGTCTTCGGAATGGTCATTCATTATCCGTTGTGTATTTCAAGCGGCTGATATATTTCCAGAAGACCTTACTCAAGAGGGTGTCTATCCATAACACATTGTTTAGTCAGTGGATTGGTAACTGAAAGCCAAGGGCGGTAGCGTGCCTGAAAGCGTGTGAATCAGCCTCGATTATTCTGTCAATAGCCAATGGATGAATAAGCTTTTTTTAGGACTGATGCCAGTTATATTTCTATTTGATTAACTGCATGCTGAAACCCAATACGTCTCAGGCTTATTTAAATTGCACAGGATAATTACTCTGCCAAAGTGATAAATAATCAATGATGAAATCCAAAATGAAATTGATGCCATTATTGGTGTCTGTGACCTTGATGAGTGGTTGCACGGTCTTTCCCGGCAGCAATATGTCAACAATGGGTAAGGATGTGATCAAGCAACAGGATGCCGATTTTGATCTCGACAAAATGGTGAATGTTTACCCACTTACGCCACGTCTGGTCGAACAATTACGTCCACGTCCGAATGTTGCCCAGCCGAATATGTCTCTGGACCAGGAAATTGCCTCCTATCAGTATCGTGTGGGGCCGGGCGACGTGATCAACGTGACCGTCTGGGACCACCCTGAACTGACCACGCCAGCGGGCCAGTACCGTAGCTCAAGCGACACCGGGAACTGGGTACAGTCAGATGGCACCATGTTCTATCCGTACATTGGTAAAGTACATGTCGCCGGGAAAACGCTTGCCGAGATCCGTAGTGATATTACCGGCCGCTTAGCGCAGTACATCGCCGACCCGCAGGTGGACGTTAATATCGCCGCATTCCGCTCGCAAAAAGCCTATATCTCCGGTCAGGTGAACAAATCCGGCCAGCAGGCCATCACCAACGTTCCGCTCACCGTTCTGGACGCCATTAACGCCGCGGGCGGCTTAACTGACGGCGCCGACTGGCGCAACGTGGTGCTGACCCACAACGGCAAAGAGCAGCGCATTTCGCTGCAGGCGCTGATGCAAAACGGCGACCTGACCCAGAACCGCCTGCTCTATCCGGGCGATATTCTCTACGTACCGCGCAACGACGATCTGAAAGTCTTCGTGATGGGTGAAGTGAAGAAACAGAGCACCCTCAAAATGGACTTCAGCGGCATGACCCTGACCGAAGCGCTGGGCAATGCTGAAGGTATCGATCTGACCACCTCTAACGCGACCGGTATCTTCGTCATCCGTCCGCTGAAGGGTGAAGGCAGCGCGAAGGGCAAGATTGCCAACATCTACCAGCTGGATATGTCCGATGCGACGTCTCTGGTGATGGCGACGGAGTTCCGTCTCCAGCCATACGATGTGGTTTACGTCACCACCGCGCCGGTTGCCCGCTGGAACCGTCTGATCAACCAGTTGCTGCCAACCATCAGTGGCGTTCGCTACATGACGGATACGGCGCGCGACATTCATACCTGGTAATCCGCGATGTTTAACAAAATTCTGGTGGTATGCGTGGGGAACATTTGCCGTTCCCCCACGGCTGAACGGCTGTTGAAACAGTACCAGCCCGAGTTAACGGTCGAGTCCGCAGGGCTGGGCGCGCTGGTGGGCAAAGGTGCCGACGAGCGCGCCACGAGCGTGGCCCGCGATCACAACCTCTCTCTTGACGGGCATATCGCCCGCCAGGTCACCGGCCACATGTGCCGGGAGTATGACCTGATTCTGGCAATGGAAAAACGCCATATTCATGCGCTATGCGATATCGCTCCGGAGATGCGCGGCAAGGTGATGCTGTTTGGTCACTGGGACAACGAACGCGAAATCCCCGATCCGTATCGCAAGAGCCATGAAGCCTTCGAGGCGGTTTACACCTTACTTGACCAGTCTGCCCAACAGTGGGCGCAGGCACTGAAAGCTCAGCAGGGATAACAATGACAGAAAAAACAAGACCTTCTGCCGCCCCGACTTCGGGCAGTGATGAAATTGATATTGGTCGCCTGGTCGGCACGGTTATCGAGGCAAAGTGGTGGGTGCTTGGCATTACTGCCGTGTTTGCCGCAGCGGCCGTCGTGTATACGCTGTTCGCCACACCAATCTACAGCGCCGACGCGCTGGTGCAGATCGAGCAGAATACCGGCAACTCGCTGGTGCAGGATATCGGCTCCGCGCTGGCGAACAAACCGCCAGCATCCGACGCTGAAATTCAGCTGATCCAGTCGCGTCTGGTGCTGGGTAAAACGGTTCACGACCTCGGACTCGACATCTCCGTCACCAAAAATACGTTCCCGATCTTCGGTGCCGGCTGGGACCGTCTGATGGGGCGCAGCAATGACACCGTAAAGGTCACTGACTTTGTGCTGCCTAAAGGGGCGGGGAATCAAACCTTTACCCTGACGGTGCTGGGCCCGAAACAGTATCAGCTGACCAGCGATGCGGGCTTTAGCGCACGCGGTGAAGTGGGGCAGATGCTGAACAAAGACGGCGTTAGCATGATGGTTAGCGCGATCCACGCCCAGGAGGGCGGTGAATTCACCGTCACCAAATTCTCCACGCTGGGAATGATCAACAATCTGCAGAACAACCTGACCGTCACCGAAAACGGTAAGGACACCGGCGTGCTGAGCATGACCTTTACCGGTGAAGATAAAGATCAAATTCGCGACATCCTGAACAGCATTACCCGCAACTACCTTGAGCAGAACGTCGAGCGCAAGTCGGCGGAAGCGGCGAAAAGCCTGGCTTTCCTCGCTAAACAGCTCCCGGAAGTGCGTGCCCGGCTGGACGATGCCGAGAACAAGCTGAACGCCTACCGTCAGGATAAAGACTCCGTCGACCTGCCGCTGGAGGCGAAATCGGTTCTCGACTCGATGGTGAATATTGATGCGCAGCTCAACGAGCTGACCTTCAAAGAGGCAGAGATTTCCAAGCTTTACACCAAACGCCACCCGGCCTACCGCACGCTGCTGGAGAAGCGCCGCACTCTCGAAGAGGAGAAGGCGAAGCTGAACGACCGCGTGACCGCGATGCCGAAAACGCAGCAGGAGATCGTGCGTCTTACCCGCGACGTGGAATCCGGACAGCAGGTTTACATGCAGCTGCTGAACAAACAGCAGGAGCTGAAAATCACCGAGGCCAGCACCGTGGGTGACGTGCGTATCGTCGACCCGGCCATTACCCAGCCTGGCGTGCTGAAACCGAAGAAAGCGCTGATTATTCTCGGCAGCATCATTCTTGGCCTGATGCTCTCTATCGTTGGCGTCCTGCTGCGCTCGCTGTTCAACCGCGGCATCGAAAGCCCGCAGGTGCTGGAAGAGAGTGGTATCAACGTCTATGCCAGCATTCCGCTGTCTGAGTGGCAAAAATCCCGTGACAGCGTCAAGACCATCAAGGGCGTTAAGCGTTACAAACAGAGCCAGCTGCTGGCCGTGGGTAACCCAACCGACCTGGCGATTGAAGCGATCCGCAGCCTGCGTACCAGTCTGCACTTCGCCATGATGCAGGCTAAAAACAACGTCCTGATGTTAACCGGCGTCAGCCCGTCAATCGGTAAGACCTTTGTCTGTGCCAACCTGGCGGCCGTGGTGAGCCAGACCAACAAGCGCGTGCTGCTGATCGACTGCGATATGCGTAAGGGTTATACCCACGAACTGCTGGGCACCAACAACGTGAACGGTCTGTCGGAAATCCTGCTGGGTCAGGGAGAGATTAGCCAGAGCGCCAAGCCGACCTCGATTCCGAGATTCGACCTGATCCCGCGTGGTCAGGTGCCGCCGAACCCGTCTGAACTGCTGATGAGCGAACGCTTCACCCAGCTGATTGAGTGGGCGAGCAAAAACTATGACCTGGTGCTGATCGATACGCCGCCAATTCTGGCCGTGACCGATGCCGCCGTGGTTGGCCGTCATGCGGGTACCACGCTGATGGTGGCGCGCTATGCGGTGAACACCCTGAAGGAAGTGGAAACCAGCCTGAGCCGCTTCGAGCAGAACGGCATTGAGGTGAAAGGGGTCATCCTGAACTCCATCTTCCGCCGCGCGACCGGGTACCAGGATTACGGCTATTACGAGTACGAATACAAGTCTGACAGCAAATAACAAAACACCCCCCCTCACCCTAACCCTCTCCCCAGAGGGGAGAGGGAACTGTCCGGTGCCGCCTTTCACCCTCTCCCCTCAGGGGAGAGGGCCGGGGTGAGGGGTAGGAGGAAAAGATGACCACACAACGCCCTTTAGTTTCTATCTATATGCCGACATGGAACCGTCAGCAGCTGGCGATCCGCGCTATTAAGTCGGTCTTACGTCAGGATTACGATAACTGGGAACTGATCATCGTGGATGACTGTTCTTCCTCGTATGAACAGCTGCAAAAATTTGTCACCGAACTCAACGATCCGCGCGTGATGTATACCCATAACCCGATTAACTCCGGGGCGTGCGCGGTGCGTAATCAGGCCATTATGCAGGCCAAAGGGCAGTATTTGACCGGCATCGACGATGACGACGAATGGACGCCGAACCGCCTGTCCGTCTTCCTTTCGCATAAAGAGCAGCTGGTCACGCACGCTTTTCTGTATGCCAACGACTATGTCTGCCAGGGCGAGGTTTACTCGCAGCCCGCGAGCCTGCCGCTGTACCCGAAATCACCGTACTCCCGTCGCCTGTTCTACAAGCGCAACATTATCGGTAATCAGGTGTTTACCTGGGCGTGGCGCTTTAAGGAGTGCCTGTTCGATACCGAACTGAAGGCCGCGCAGGATTACGACATCTTCTTGCGGATGGTGGTGGAGTACGGCGAGCCGTGGAAAGTGGAAGAGGCCACGCAGATCCTGCACATCAACCACGGGGAGATGCAGATCACCTCCTCACCGAAGAAGTTTTCAGGCTACTTCCATTTTTACCGCAAGCACAAGGACAAGTTTGACCGTGCCAGCCGTAAGTATCAGCTCTTTACCCTGTATCAGATCCGCAATAAGCGCATGAACTGGCGCACCCTGCTGACGCTGCTGTCGGTGCGTAACGGCAAGCGTCTGGCTGACGGGCTTCGGGGGAAATAATGTTTCTGGAAGATTGCCGCGCAAACAGCTGGAGCCTGCGCCCGTGCTGCATGGTTCTGGCGTACCGCATCGCGCACTTTTGCTCGGTGTGGCGCAAGAAAAACGTACTGAACAATATCTGGGCGGCACCGATTCTGGTGCTGTACCGCATCATCACCGAATGCTTTTTTGGCTATGAAATCCAGGCCGCTGCCACCATTGGCCGCCGCTTTACCATCCACCACGGCTATGCGGTGGTGATCAACAAGTTCGTGGTCGCGGGCGATGATTTCACCATTCGCCACGGGGTGACGATCGGCAACCGCGGGCCGGACAGCCTGGCCTGTCCGGTTATCGGCAATAACGTCGAGCTGGGGGCGAACGTAGTGATGATTGGCGACATCACGATTGGTAACAACGTGACGATCGGGGCGGGCAGCGTGGTGCTGGACAACATCCCCGATAACGCGCTGGTGGTGGGAGAGAAAGCCCGCGTGAAGGTGATTAAATGAACATTCTGCAATTTAACGTACGCCTCGCAGAAGGCGGAGCGGCAGGCGTGGCGCTGGATCTGCACCAGCGTGCCCTGCAAAAAGGACTTCAGTCCCGATTTATTTACGGCTACGGCAAAGGCGGCAAGAAAAGCGTCAGCCATGATAACTTCCCGCAGGTGCACAAGCACACGCCGCGTCTGACCTCTGTTGCCAACATTGCGCTGTTCCGCCTGTTTAACCGCGATCTGTTTGGCAACCTGAACAGTCTTTATCGCACCGTGACCCGCACTACCGGCCCGGTTGTGCTGCATTTTCACGTGCTGCACAGCTACTGGCTGAATCTGGAAGAGGTGGTGGCGTTTTGTCAGAAGGTGCAGGCCCACAAGCCCGACACCCGCTTCGTCTGGACGCTGCACGATCACTGGAGCGTGACGGGCCGCTGCGCCTTTACCGACGGCTGCGAAGGCTGGAAAGATAACTGCCAGAAGTGCCCGACGTTAAGTAACTATCCGCCGGTGAAGGTGGATCGCGCGCATCAGCTGGTAGACGGAAAGCGTCAGTTGTTCCGCGACATGCTTTCGCTCGGCTGCACGTTTATCTCCCCGAGCCAGCACGTGGCCGACGCCTTCAACAGCCTGTATGGGGCAGGGCGCTGTCAGATTATCAACAACGGTATCGACGTGGCGACGGAAGCCATCCTGGCCGAGCTGACGCCGGTGGCGGAAACCGCGGGCAAACCGAAAATTGCCATCGTTGCGCACGATCTGCGCTACGACGGCAAAACCAACCAGCAGCTGGTGCGCGACATGATGGCGCTCGGCGACAAAATTGAACTGCATACCTTTGGCAAATTTTCGCCGTTCGAAGGCGCTAACGTGGTGAATCACGGGTTTGAAACCGACAAGCGCAAGCTGATGAGCGCCCTGAATGGTATGGACGCGCTGGTGTTCAGCTCTCGTGTGGATAATTACCCGCTGATCCTCTGCGAGGCGCTCTCCATCGGCGTGCCGGTGATTGCTACCCACAGCGATGCGGCGTGCGAAGTGCTGGAAAAATCTGGCGGAAAAACCTTCGCCGCGCACGAGGTCCTGCCTCTGGTGCAACTGCCGAAGGCGCAGATCGCCGAGGCCGTTTTTGGCACTGACCTGGAATCGTTCCGCAACCGTAGCCGCAAGGCCTACAGTGGACAACAGATGCTGGAGGAGTATGTCTCGTTCTATCAGAATCTGTAGTTATCTGCTGCTGCCGCTGATCTACCTGCTGGTCAACGTCAAAATTGCCCAGCTCGGCGAAAGCTTCCCGATAACCATCGTGACTTTTTTGCCCGTTCTGCTTCTGCTGTATGTCGATAAAATCAACCTGAAGAAGCTGATGATTGCCCTGGGGCTGGGCACGGGCCTGACGCTGTTTAACTACATCTTTGGCCAGTCGCTTGATGCCAGTAAATACGTCACTTCAACCATGCTGTTTGTTTATATCGTTATTATTATTGGCATGGTCTGGAGTATTCGCTTCAAAACTATTTCACCGCACAATTATCGGAAAATCCTCAGGTTCTTTTATATTGCCGTTGCGTTAATTGTTGTGCTTGCCGCACTGGAAATGGCGCAGATTATTTTGACCGGTGGCAGCAGCCTGATGGAGATAATTTCGAAATATCTCATTTACAGTAACAGCTATGTACTGAACTTCATTAAGTTTGGTGGTAAGCGTACAACGGCGCTCTATTTTGAACCGGCGTTTTTCGCTCTGGCGTTAATCTCAATTTGGCTCAGCATCAAACAGTTTGGTATCAAAACGCCTAAGACCGATGCTATGATTCTTGCAGGAATCGTTCTGTCTGGATCGTTCTCAGGGGTAATGACATTTATCCTGTTTTACCTGCTGGAGTGGGCGTTCCAGTACCTGAACAAAGATGCGATTAAGAAAAAACTGCCGCTGGCGATAATCTCTCTGACGGTATTTTTAGTGGGCGTCATATTCGCGTTTCCGTACATTTCAGAACGTCTGGGTGATTTGGGAACGGAAGGGTCATCGTCCTATTATCGCATCATTGGTCCGCTGGTGATGGTGGGTTATTCCTTAACCCATATCGATGGTGTAGTAAGATTCGGCTCACTTTACGAATATGTTGCATCATTCGGAATCTTTAACGGTGCGGATGTCGGTAAAACCATAGACAATGGTCTGTATCTGTTAATTATTTATTTTTCGTGGTTCGCCGTACTGTTGACGCTGTGGTATCTGTTTAAAGTTTTCAAAATGATGATCAACGCGTTTGGTGATAACCAGAACTTCCGCGTGCAGCTTTATCTTTTTACGCCGGTGTCGCTGTTTTTTACCGGGTCAATATTTAGCCCGGAATATGCTTTCTTGATTGTCTGTCCGTTTATTTTGCGTAAGGCGCTTAATATTACGTACGTATGACGAAATGAGGTGATTTATGTTTCTTAGCGTCATTACTGTCGCTTTTCGTAATTACGAAGGGGTGGTAAAAACCTGGCGCTCGCTGCGCAACCTGGCGCGCGATCCAAGCCTCACCTTTGAGTGGATCGTGGTCGACGGCGGCTCGAACGATGGCACGGCGGAGTTTCTGGAAAAACTCAACGGTGAGTTCAACTTACGCTACATCAGCGAGAAAGATAAAGGCATCTACGATGCGATGAACAAGGGCATTTCTATGGCCCAGGGCCGTTATGCCATCTTCCTCAACTCCGGCGATATTTTCCACAACGACGTGGCGCTGTTTGCTCGTCAGCTGGCGCGCCAGAAAGAGGATGCCATGTATATTGGCGATGCGCTGCTCGATTTTGGCGACGGGCATAAAGTCTGCCGCAGCGCCAAGCCAGGCTGGTATATCTACCACAGCCTGCCGGCCAGCCATCAGGCTATTTTCTTCCCGGTAAACGGTCTGAAAAAACAGCCTTACGATTTGCAGTACAAGGTGTCATCCGATTATGCGCTGGCCGCCAGCCTGTATAAATCAGGTTACCCGTTCCGTCGAATTAAAGGGCTGGTGTCTGAATTTTCGATGGGCGGCGTGTCAACGTCTAATAATCTGGAATTATGCCAGGATGCAAAAAAGGTGCAGCGTCAAATATTACGCGTGCCGGGATTCTGGGCGGAATTGTCTTATTTATTACGCCTGCGTACGACAGGTAAAACGAAAACCTTATATAAAAAAGCCTGAATATAAGGAAAAGCAATGCAGGATTTAAAAGGTTTCTCCGTGCCGAAAGGTTTTCGGGGCGGGAACGGTATTAAGGTACAGCTATGGTGGGCGGTTCAGGCAACCTTATTTGCCTGGTCGCCACAAATACTGTACCGCTGGCGAGCCTTTTTATTGCGCCTGTTTGGCGCAAAAATCGGAAAAAACGTAGTTATTCGACCTTCGGTAAAGATTACCTACCCCTGGAAATTAACCCTCGGGGATTACGCCTGGGTAGGGGATGACGCGGTGTTATATACCCTGGGCGAGATTACGATTGGCGCAAATTCGGTGGTTTCACAGAAGTGTTATTTGTGCACCGGCAGCCACGACTTTATGAGCCCGCATTTTGATATTACCGCTTCGCCTATTGTGATCGGTGAAAAGTGCTGGCTGGCAACGGATGTTTTTGTTGCACCAGGTATTTCTGTTGGCGATGGCACGGTAGTCGGTGCCCGCAGCAGCGTTTTTAAATCGCTACCGGCAAATAAAGTTTGCCGTGGCAACCCCGCAGTGGTGATACGCGAACGCGTTGAAACTGATTAAATTCATAAGTAGAGGAATATAAACATGTCTAAAGTCGCTCTCATCACCGGCGTTACCGGGCAGGATGGTTCTTACCTGGCAGAACTGCTGCTGGAGAAAGGGTATGAAGTGCACGGTATTAAACGTCGTGCCTCTTCATTCAACACCGAACGTGTGGATCACATCTATCAGGATCCTCACGCGGCAAACCCGAAATTCCACCTGCACTACGGCGACCTGACCGATACCTCCAACCTGACCCGTATCCTGCAGGAAGTACAGCCGGATGAAGTGTACAACCTGGGGGCGATGAGCCACGTAGCGGTCTCCTTCGAGTCCCCGGAATACACCGCTGACGTTGACGCCATGGGTACCCTGCGTCTGCTGGAGGCGATTCGCTTCCTCGGTCTTGAGAAGAAAACTCGCTTCTACCAGGCATCTACCTCCGAGCTGTACGGCCTGGTGCAGGAAATTCCACAGAAAGAGACCACGCCGTTCTACCCGCGCTCTCCGTATGCGGTAGCAAAACTGTACGCCTACTGGATCACCGTGAACTACCGTGAATCCTACGGCATGTACGCCTGTAACGGCATTCTGTTCAACCACGAATCCCCGCGCCGCGGCGAAACCTTCGTGACCCGTAAAATCACCCGCGCGATCGCCAACATTGCTCAGGGTCTGGAATCTTGCCTGCACCTCGGCAACATGGACTCCCTGCGTGACTGGGGCCATGCCAAAGACTACGTGAAAATGCAGTGGATGATGCTGCAGCAGGAACAGCCAGAAGACTTCGTGATCGCGACCGGCGTGCAGTACTCCGTGCGTCAGTTCGTTGAGATGGCTGCGGCACAGCTGGGCATCAAGCTGCGCTTCGAAGGCACGGGCGTGGAAGAGAAGGGTATCGTTGTGTCCGTGACCGGCCACGACGCGCCAGGCGTGAAGCCAGGCGACGTAATTGTGCAGGTTGACCCGCGTTACTTCCGTCCTGCTGAAGTAGAAACTCTGCTGGGCGACCCAACCAAAGCGCACGAGAAGCTGGGCTGGAAACCAGAAACCACTCTGCAGGAGATGGTTTCCGAGATGGTGGCCAAAGATCTTGAAGCAGCGAAAAAACACTCCCTGCTCAAGTCTCATGGCTACGAGGTTGCCATCGCGCTGGAGTCCTGAGAATGACAAAACAACGTATTTTTGTCGCCGGTCATCGCGGAATGGTGGGTTCCGCGATTGTCCGCCAGCTGGAACAGCGCGGTGACGTAGAGGTAATTGTCCGCACCCGTGACGAGCTGAACCTGCTCGACAGCCGTGCGGTACAGGACTTCTTTGCGAACGAACGCATTGACCAGGTGTATCTGGCGGCGGCGAAGGTGGGCGGCATTGTCGCTAACAACACCTACCCGGCGGATTTCATCTACGAGAACATGATGATCGAGAGCAACATCATTCACGCGGCGCATCTGCACAACGTGAACAAGCTGCTGTTCCTCGGTTCATCCTGTATCTACCCGAAGATGGCGAAGCAGCCGATCGCCGAAAGTGAGCTGCTGCAGGGCACGCTGGAAGCGACTAACGAGCCCTACGCGATTGCAAAAATTGCCGGGATCAAGCTGTGCGAGTCCTACAACCGTCAGTACAACCGCGACTATCGCTCGGTGATGCCGACTAACCTGTACGGACCGCACGACAACTTCCATCCGAGCAATTCCCACGTGATCCCGGCGCTGCTGCGTCGCTTCCACGAGGCGACTGCCGAAAACGCCCCGGACGTGGTGGTGTGGGGCAGCGGAACGCCAATGCGCGAGTTCCTGCACGTGGACGACATGGCGGCTGCCAGCATTCACGTGATGGAGCTGGATCGCGAGGTGTGGCAGGAAAACACCGAGCCGATGCTGTCGCACATTAACGTGGGTACCGGCGTGGACTGCACCATCCGCGAGCTGGCGCAGACCATCGCGCAGGTGGTGGGCTACAAGGGCCGCGTGGTGTTTGACGCGACCAAACCGGACGGCACGCCGCGCAAGCTGCTGGACGTGACCCGTCTGCATCAGCTGGGCTGGTATCACGAGGTCTCACTGGAGCAGGGGCTGGCCAGCACCTACCAGTGGTTCCTGGAAAACCAGCACCGCTTCCGGGGGTAATGATGTTTTTAAGTCAGGAAGATTTTGCCACGGTAGTGCGTTCCACTCCGCTCATCTCGATTGATTTGATCGTGGAGAACGAACGCGGCGAGTTCTTGCTGGGGAAACGAACCAATCGTCCTGCACAGGGCTTCTGGTTCGTGCCCGGCGGGCGCGTGCAGAAGGATGAGACGCTGGTTGATGCGTTTGAGCGTCTCACTCTGGCGGAGCTGGGCCTGCAGCTGCCGATGGCAGCGGGCCAGTTTTACGGGGTCTGGCAGCACTTCTATGACGATAACTTTTCGGGCACCGGGTTCTCCACGCACTACATCGTGCTGGGGTTCCGCCTGAAGGTGAGTGAGGCAGACCTGCGTCTGCCTGATTCTCAGCATGACGATTACCGCTGGCTAACGCCAGAGGCGCTGCTGGCAAGCGACAACGTCCATGACAACAGTCGGGCGTACTTCCTCGCGGAACGTCAGGCCGAGGTGCCAGGACTATGAAAATCCTCGTCTACGGAATTAACTACTCGCCGGAATTAACCGGTATCGGGAAATACACCGGCGAGATGGTCGAGTGGATGGCGAGCCAGGGACATGACGTGCGGGTGATTACTGCCCCGCCGTACTACCCGGAGTGGAAGGTAGGCGAACGCTATTCCAGCTGGCGCTATCGCCGCGAAGAGGGTGCCGCGACCGTCTGGCGCTGCCCGCTCTACGTGCCGAAACAGCCCTCGACGCTGAAACGTTTAATTCATCTGGGCAGCTTTGCCCTCAGCAGTTTCTTCCCGCTGATGGCGCAGCGTCGCTGGAAGCCGGATCGCATTATCGGCGTGGTGCCGACGCTGTTCTGCACGCCGGGCATGCGCCTGCTGGGAAAACTCTCCGGCGCGCGCACCCTGCTGCACATTCAGGATTATGAAGTGGACGCCATGCTCGGTCTGGGTATGGCCGGGAAAGGCAAGGGCGGCAAGGTGGCGAAGCTCGCCAGCGCCTTTGAGCGCAGTGGCCTGCATAACGTGGATTACGTTTCGACGATCTCTCGCTCGATGATGAATAAGGCGCAGGAGAAGGGCGTCCCGGCGGAGAAGGTGATCTTCTTCCCGAACTGGTCCGAAGTGGCGCGTTTTCGCGACGTGACGGAGCAAGAGGCTCAGGTGCTGCGCGCCCGGCTCGGTTTGCCTGAAGACCAAAAAATCATTCTTTACTCAGGCAACATCGGCGAAAAGCAGGGGCTGGAGAGCGTTATTGAAGCGGCCCAGCTGCTGATCGAACAGCCGTGGACGTTTGTGATTGTCGGACAGGGCGGGGGAAAAGCGCGGCTGGAGAAGATGGCCAGTGAACGCGGCCTGACCAACGTGAAGTTTTTCCCGCTGCAATCGTACGATGCGCTGCCCGCGCTGCTGAAAATGGCGGATTGCCATCTGGTCGTGCAAAAACGCGGCGCGGCGGATGCGGTGCTGCCGTCCAAGCTGACCAACATTCTGGCAGTGGGCGGTAACGCGGTGATTACGGCGGAAGCCGAAACTGAATTAGGCCAGCTGTGTGGCAGCTATCCGGGGATTGCCGTGTGCGTGGAGCCGGAATCCGTTCCCGCGCTGGTCACCGGCATTGAACAGGCACTCGCCATGCCAAAAGTGAACACGGTGGCACGTGAATATGCCGAACGCACGCTCGAGAAAGAGAACGTGCTGAGCCAATTTATTGCAGATATACGGGGATAAATCATGAGTCAAACCACTTTGTATCCGGTTGTGATGGCTGGTGGCTCTGGTAGCCGGTTGTGGCCGCTGTCCCGCGTGCTCTATCCAAAACAGTTCCTCTGCCTGAAAGGGGATCTCACCATGCTGCAGACGACGGTAAACCGTCTGCACGGCGTGGAGTGTGAAAGCCCGGTGGTGATTTGTAACGAACAGCACCGCTTTATCGTTGCCGAGCAGCTGCGCCAGCTGAACAAGCTCACGGAAAACATCATTCTGGAGCCTGCCGGACGTAATACCGCGCCCGCGATCGCCCTGGCGGCGCTGGCGGCAAAACGCAGCAGCCCTGACTGTGACCCGCTGATGCTGGTCCTGGCGGCAGATCACGTTATCCAGCAGGAAGACGCATTCCGCGACGCGGTGCGTGCCGCGATCCCTTACGCCGAGAGCGGCAAGCTGGTGACCTTCGGCATCGTGCCGGATCTGCCGGAAACCGGCTACGGCTACATCCGTCGCGGCAGCGTAACGCCGGGTGAGGGCGATAGCGTAGCGTTTGACGTGGCGCAGTTTGTCGAAAAACCGAATCTCGAAACCGCCCAGGCCTATGTCGCCAGCGGTGAATATTACTGGAACAGCGGGATGTTCTTGTTCCGCGCCGGACGCTATCTCGAAGAGCTGCGCAAATACCGCCCGGATATTCTGAACGCCTGCGAAAAAGCGATGGCGGTGGTGGACCCGGATCTCGACTTTATCCGCGTGGATGAAGAGGCGTTCCTCGCCTGCCCGGAAGAGTCTATCGACTACGCCGTGATGGAACGCACGGCTGACGCGGTGGTTGTACCGATGGATGCAGGCTGGAGCGATGTGGGCTCCTGGTCCTCCCTGTGGGAGATCAGCGCCCATACCCCGGAGGGTAACGTCCATCACGGCGATGTGATTAGCCACAAAACCGAAAACAGCTACGTTTACGCCGAGTCCGGCCTCGTCACCACCGTCGGGGTGAAGGATCTGGTGGTTGTCCAGACCAAAGACGCGGTGCTGATTGCCGACCGCAACGCCGTGCAGGACGTTAAAAAAGTGGTTGAGAAGATCAAGGCCGATGGCCGTCACGAACACCACATTCACCGTGAAGTGTACCGTCCGTGGGGCAAATATGACTCCATCGACGCGGGTGACCGCTATCAGGTGAAGCGCATCACCGTGAAGCCGGGCGAGGGGCTGTCGGTGCAGATGCACCATCACCGCGCTGAACACTGGGTGGTGGTGGCGGGTACGGCCAAAGTGACCATCGACGGCGAAGTGAAGCTGCTGGGTGAAAACGAGTCCATTTATATTCCGCTGGGCGCCACGCACTGTCTGGAAAACCCGGGAAAAATTCCTCTCGATTTAATTGAGGTGCGCTCCGGCTCGTATCTGGAAGAGGACGATATTGTGCGCTTCCAGGATCGCTACGGGCGCGTGTAGCACGCCGCATCATGCCCGGCGGCGCTGCGCCTGCCGGGCCTACGAATGACAAAAATAAATTTGGCCATTAAGTGGTCAGGGCCAACTGTTGCCTGAAAAAGGGGTCATCATGGAAAAATTAACCTGTTTTAAAGCCTACGATATTCGCGGCAAGCTGGGCGAAGAGCTGAATGAAGACATCGCGTGGCGCATCGGTCGCGCGTACGGCGAATATTTAAAACCTAAGACCATCGTGCTGGGCGGCGACGTGCGTCTGACCAGCGAATCCCTGAAGCTGGCGCTGGCAAAAGGGCTGCAGGACGCGGGCGTGGACGTGCTGGACATCGGCCTGTCCGGTACCGAAGAGATCTATTTTGCCACCTTCCACCTCGGCGTGGACGGCGGTATCGAAGTGACGGCCAGCCACAACCCAATGGACTACAACGGCATGAAGCTGGTGCGCAAGGGCGCCCGCCCGATTAGCGGCGACACCGGCCTGCGCGACGTGCAGCGCCTTGCGGAAGCCAACGACTTCCCGCCAGTGAACGAGGCGAAGCGCGGCAGCTACAAGCAGATTAACCTGCAGAAAGAGTACATCGACCACCTGCTGGGCTACATCAACGTGGCGAATCTCAAGCCGCTGAAGCTGGTTATCAACTCCGGTAACGGCGCTGCCGGCCCGGTTGTCGATGCGCTGGAAGCCCGCTTTAAGGCGCTGAACGTGCCGGTGACCTTCGTCAAGGTACACAACACGCCGGACGGTAACTTCCCGAACGGTATTCCTAACCCGCTGCTGCCGGAGTGCCGCGACGACACCCGTAACGCGGTGATTGAGCACGGTGCCGATATGGGCATCGCCTTCGACGGCGACTTCGACCGCTGCTTCCTGTTCGACGAGAAAGGGCAGTTTATCGAAGGCTACTACATCGTTGGCCTGCTGGCGGAAGCGTTCCTCGAGAAAAACCCGGGCGCGAAGATCATTCACGATCCGCGTCTTTCCTGGAACACCGTCGACGTGGTGAAGGCCGCGGGCGGCGAGCCGGTGATGTCTAAAACCGGCCATGCCTTCATCAAAGAGCGCATGCGCGAAGAAGACGCCATCTACGGCGGCGAGATGAGCGCCCACCACTATTTCCGTGATTTTGCCTACTGCGACAGCGGAATGATCCCGTGGCTGCTGGTGACCGAGCTGCTGTGCCTGAAGGGGCAGAGCCTGGGCGAGCTGGTGCGCGACCGCATGGCGGCCTTCCCGGCAAGTGGGGAGATCAACAGCAAGCTGGCGCAGCCGGCCGAGGCGATTGCCCGCGTTGAACAGCACTTTGCCATTCACGCGCTGGAGATTGACCGTACGGACGGCATCAGCATGGCGTTCCCGCAGTGGCGCTTTAACCTGCGTTCGTCCAACACCGAGCCGGTGGTGCGTCTGAACGTAGAATCCCGCGCTGATACGGCGCTGATGGAAGCCCGAACGAAGGACATTCTGGCGCTGTTGAATCAGTAACAATTGCCCCTCCCGGCGGGAGGGGGAACCGAATACAGGAACAACGATGACGAATCTAAAAAAACGCGAACGAGCGAGAACGAATGCATCGTTAATCTCTATGGTGCAGCGTTTTTCTGATATCACCATCATGGTCGGTGGATTGTGGGCGGTGTGTCGGATCAGCGGGCTGCCGTTCTTATATATGCATCTTCTGATGGCCCTGATTGCGCTGGTTGTGTTTCAGATGATCGGCGGAATGACCGATTTCTACCGCTCGTGGCGCGGCGTGAAAATGACCACCGAACTGATGCTGCTGCTGCAGAACTGGACCCTGAGCCTGATCTTCAGCGCCGGTCTGGTGGCGTTCAGCCATGATTTTGACAACCGCTTCGTGACCTATCTCTGCTGGTACCTGTTAACCAGCGTCGGCATGGTGGTGTGCCGTTCCCTGATCCGCTTTGGCGCGGGCTGGCTGCGTAACCGCGGCTATAACCGTCGTTTCGTCGCCGTGGCGGGTGATTTACCGGTCGGGAGAGTGCTGCTCGACAGCTTCCGTAAAGAGCCGTGGTTAGGGTTTGAAGTGGTGGGGATTTACCACGACGCGAAGCCGGGCGGCGTGCCTGCGGACTGGGCGGGCAATTACGCGCAGCTTATTGAAGACGCGAAGGCCGGAAAAATTCATAACGTCTATATCGCCATGCAGATGAAAGACGAAACCCGCATCAAGCAGCTGATGCGCGAGCTGGCGGACACCACCTGTTCGGTGATCCTGATCCCGGACGTGTTTACCTTCAACATTCTGCACTCCCGCATTGAAGAGGTGAACGGCGTGCCGGTGGTACCGCTGTACGACACGCCGCTGTCGGGTATTAACCGCGTGCTCAAGCGCGTGGAAGATATCGTACTCTCTTCCCTGATTTTACTGCTTATTTCCCCGGTGCTGTGCTGCATCGCTCTGGCGGTGAAGCTGAGCTCTCCCGGCCCGGTTATCTTCCGTCAGACCCGCTACGGCATGGACGGTAAGCCAATCATGGTGTGGAAATTCCGCTCTATGAAGGTGATGGAGAACGACAAGGTGGTGACCCAGGCGACGCAGAACGATCCGCGCGTCACCCGCGTGGGGAACTTCCTGCGCCGCACTTCGCTTGACGAGCTGCCGCAGTTCATCAACGTCTTTACCGGCGGCATGTCGATTGTTGGCCCGCGTCCGCACGCGGTGGCGCATAACGAGCAGTACCGTTCGCTGATTGAAGGCTACATGCTGCGCCATAAGGTGAAGCCGGGCATCACCGGCTGGGCGCAGATCAACGGCTGGCGCGGCGAGACCGACACGCTGGAAAAAATGGAAAAACGCATCGAGTTCGATCTGGAGTACATCCGCGAGTGGAGCCTCTGGTTCGATATCAAGATTGTTTTTCTGACCATCTTCAAAGGTTTCGTGAACAAAGCGGCGTACTAAGATGAGCTTACGTGAAAAAACCATCAGCGGCGCCAAGTGGTCAGCGATGGCGACCATCGTCATCATTGGCCTCGGCCTGGTGCAGATGACGGTGCTGGCGCGCATTATCGATAATCACCAGTTCGGCCTGCTGACCGTCTCGCTGGTGATTATCGCGCTGGCCGACACGCTGTCTGACTTTGGTATCGCCAACTCCATTATCCAGCGCAAAGAGATCAGCCATCTTGAGCTGACCACGCTCTACTGGCTGAACGTGGGGCTGGGGATTTTCGTGTTTGTGCTGGTGTTCCTCCTGAGCGACGTGATTGCCAGCGTGCTGCACAACCCGGACCTCGCTCCGCTGATGCGTACGTTGTCCTTTGCATTCGTGGTGATCCCGCACGGGCAGCAGTTCCGCGCTCTGATGCAAAAAGAGCTGGAGTTCAACAAGATCGGCATGATCGAGACCAGCGCCGTGCTGGCGGGCTTTACCTTTACCGTGGTGAGCGCCCATTTCTGGCCGCTGGCGATGACCGCCATCCTCGGTTACCTGGTTAACTCTGCCGTGCGTACGCTGCTGTTCGGCTACTTTGGCCGCAAGATTTATCGTCCGGGGCTGCACTTCTCTCTCGCGTCCGTCTCGTCCAACCTGCGCTTTGGCGCGTGGCTGACGGCGGATAGCATTATTAACTATGTGAATACCAACCTCTCGACGCTGGTGCTGGCGCGCATCCTGGGCGCGAGCGTGGCGGGGGGCTACAACCTGGCCTATAACGTTGCGGTTGTTCCTCCTATGAAGCTGAACCCCATTATCACCCGCGTGCTGTTCCCGGCGTTCGCCAAGATTCAGGACGACACCGAGAAGCTGCGCGTCAACTTCTACAAGCTGCTTTCCGTGGTGGGGATTATCAACTTCCCGGTGCTGCTGGGGCTGATGGTGGTTTCCAGTAACTTCGTGCCGCTGGTGTTTGGCGAGAAGTGGAACGGCATTATCCCGATCCTGCAGCTGCTGTGTGTGGTGGGGCTGCTGCGCTCCGTGGGCAATCCGATTGGTTCTCTGCTGATGGCGAAGGCGCGCGTGGATATCAGCTTTAAGTTCAACGTGTTCAAAACTTTCCTGTTTATTCCGGCGATTATCATCGGCGGGCATATGGCGGGCGCCATCGGCGTCACGCTGGGCTTCCTGCTGGTGCAGATCGTTAATACCGTTCTGAGCTACTTCATCATGATCAAACCGGTGCTGGGCTCCAGCTACCGTCAGTACATCCTGAGCCTGTGGCTGCCGTTCTATCTCTCATTGCCGACCCTGGCGGTGAGCTACGGTCTGGGCATTATCCTCAGCGGGCATCTGCCGCTGGCCGCGCTGCTGGCGGTGCAGGTTGCCGCGGGCGCGCTGGCGTTTGGCGTGATGATTGTGCTGTCGCGCAACGCGCTGGTGGTAGAGATGAAGCGCCAGTTTTGCCGTAACGAAAAAATGAAAACGCTGCTTCGCGCAGGCTAGTTCTTTAAGAGGCCATTATGAAATTATTAATTCTTGGCAACCATACCTGCGGCAACCGTGGCGACAGCGCCATCCTGCGCGGTTTACTGGATGCAATTAACACCCTTAAGCCTGAGACTGAAGTGGACGTGATGAGCCGTTATCCGGTCAGCTCATCCTGGTTACTGAACCGCCCGGTGATGGGCGACCCGCTCTACAGCCAGATGAAACAGCACAACAACGCCGCGGGCGTGATGGGGCGCGTGAAGAAAGTGCTGCGCCGTCGCTACCAGCATCAGGTGCTGCTTTCCCGCGTCACCGACACCGGCAGGCTGCGCAACATCGCGATCGCGCAGGGATTTACGGACTTCGTGCGTCTGCTTTCCGGCTATGACGCCATTATTCAGGTCGGCGGCTCGTTCTTCGTCGATCTCTACGGCGTGCCGCAGTTTGAGCATGCGCTGTGCACGTTCATGGCGAAAAAGCCGCTGTTTATGATCGGCCACAGCGTCGGGCCGTTCCAGGATCCGCAGTTTAACCAGCTGGCAAATTATGTGTTTGGCCACTGCGACGCGCTGATCCTGCGCGAATCGGTCAGCCTCGACATGATGAAGCGTAGCGAAATTGACACCTCTAAAGTAGAACACGGCGTGGATACCGCCTGGCTGGTGGATCACCAGGACGATAACTTCCAGCCGAGTTACGCGGTGCAGCACTGGCTCGACGTGACGGCGAAACAGAAGACCGTCGCGATTACCCTGCGTGAACTCGCCCCGTTCGATAAGCGTCTTGGCACCACCCAGGCAGCCTATGAGAAAGCGTTCGCCGACGTGGTGAATCGCGTGCTGGACAGCGGTTATCAGGTGCTGGCGCTCTCAACCTGTACCGGCATTGACAGCTACAACAAAGATGACCGCATGGTGGCGCTGAACCTGCGCAACCTGGTGAACGACCCGTCCCGCTACCACGTGGTGATGGACGAGCTGAACGACCTGGAGATGGGCAAACTGCTCGCAGCCTGCGACCTGACCGTGGGTACCCGTCTGCACTCGGCAATTATCTCCATGAACTTTGGCACGCCGGCCATTGCCATTAACTACGAACACAAATCAGCAGGCATCATGCAGCAGCTCGGTATGCCGGAAATGGCCGTGGATATCCGTCATCTGCTGGATGGTTCGCTGGGTGCGATGGTGGGGGACACCCTGGGTCAACTGCCCGCCATCAATGAACGCCTGGCCGTGGCGGTGAAAGCCGAGCGCGAGAAGGGCATTGGAATGGTGAAATCGGTGCTTGAACGCGTGCGGGAGGGGAAATGAAGGTTGGTTTCTTCTTACTGAAATTTCCGCTGTCGTCTGAGACCTTTGTACTGAACCAAATTACCGCGTTTATCGATATGGGATATGACGTGGAGATCGTTGCCCTGCAAAAGGGCGACACCAAAAATACCCATGCGGCGTATACCCATTATGGGCTGGAGGCGAAGACCCGCTGGCTGCAGGACGAACCGGCCGGGAAGCTGAGCAAGCTACGCTACCGGGCCAGCCAGACGTTACGCGGGATCCACCGCGCGTCGACGTGGCGCGCGCTGAACGTTTCCCGCTATGGATCGGAATCTCGCAATTTAATTCTGTCGGCCATCTGTGGGCAAACGGCGCAGCCGTATCGTGCCGACGTGTTTATCGCCCACTTTGGCCCGGCGGGGGTCACCGCCGCGAAACTGCGTGAGCTTGGCGTAATTGACGGCAAAATTGCGACCATCTTCCACGGTATCGATATTTCCAGCCGCGAGGTGCTGAACCACTACACGCCGGAGTATCAGCAGCTGTTCAGGCGCGGCGACATAATGCTGCCTATCAGCGACCTGTGGGCCGGACGCCTGAAAAACATGGGCTGCCCGGGAGAGAAAATTGCCGTTTCGCGTATGGGCGTGGATTTAACGCGCTTCACTCGCCGCCCGGTTAAGGTGCCGGGAAAACCGCTGCAGATCATCTCCGTAGCCCGTCTGACCGAGAAGAAAGGTCTGCACGTGGCCATCGAAGCCTGCCGACAGCTGAAGGCACGCGGGGTGGCGTTCCACTATCGCATTCTCGGCATTGGCCCGTGGGAACGTCGTCTGCGCACGCTTATCGAACAGTATCAGCTGGACGATGTCGTGGAGATGCCGGGCTTCAAGCCGAGCCATGAGGTTAAAGCCATGCTCGATGAGGCTGACGTGTTCCTGCTGCCTTCGGTAACGGGCGCCGATGGCGATATGGAAGGCATTCCGGTGGCGCTGATGGAGGCGATGGCCGTTGGGATCCCGGTGGTATCGACGCTGCACAGCGGGATCCCGGAGCTGATCAAATCTGATCATTCCGGCTGGCTGGTGCCGGAGAATAACGCGATGGCTCTTGCGGATCGATTGGCTGCCTTCAGCGACATCGACCAGCAGGCGCTGGAGCCTGTGCTCCAGAATGCCCGACAAAAAGTTGAAACCGATTTTAACCAGCAGGTAATCAATCGCCAGTTAGCGAGCCTGCTGCAAACGCTGTAACGCCGAGGTTGTATGCTGAAAAAGATTACCCGACGCACCTTTGTCTCTTCTCTGTCTGTTCTGGCGGCCTCGCCGCTGCTGTCGTCCCGCATGGTGCGGGCGGCAAGCGGAAAGACGGTCTCCATTAATCAGTACAATAACAACGACTGGATCGCCGCTTTTAAGCAGGCGTTTAAGGACGGTGACACCGTCGTTGTCCCGGCCGGACTTACCTGCGAAAACATCAATACGGGCATTTTCATTCCCGACGGTAAAACGCTGCTGATCCGCGGAGCGTTGACCGGCAACGGACGTGGGCGTTTTGTGCTGCAGGAAGGCTGCAAAGTGATCGGTGAAGGCAGCGGCCGCACGGAGAACATCACGCTCGATGTTCGCGGCTCGGACTGCGCGATCAAAGGGCTGGCAATGAGCGGATTTGGGCCGGTGACGCAGATTTACATTGGCGGCAAGAAACCTCGCGTGATGCGCAATCTGGTTATTGATAACATCAGCGTGAGCCAGGCTAACTACGCCATCCTGCGCCAGGGCTTCCACAATCAGGTTGATGGCGCCCGGATCACCAACAGCAAATTCAGCCATCTGCAGGGCGATGCGATCGAGTGGAACGTTGCCATCAATGACCGCAATATTCTGATCTCCGATCATGTGATCGATAACATCAACTGCACCAACGGCAAGATCAACTGGGGCATCGGCATCGGCCTCGCCGGCAGCACCTACGATAACGACTACCCGGAAAAGCAAACCGTGAAGAACTTCGTGGTGGCAAATATCACCGGCAGCAACTGTCGCCAGCTGGTGCACGTTGAGAACGGGAAACACTTTGTTATCCGCAATATAAAGGCCAAAAATATTACCCCCGATTTCAGTAAAAAGGCGGGTATAGACAACGCAACGGTCGCCATTTATGGCTGTGATAATTTCATTATTGATAATGTCGACATGGTCAATAGTGCCGGAATGTTAATCGGCTATGGCGTTATTAAAGGCGATTATTTGTCCATCCCGCAGAACTTCAAGCTTAACAATATCCATCTGGATAATCGCCAGCTAGCGTATAAGCTGCGCGGAATTCAAATTTCATCCGGTAATGCGACCTCCTTTGTAGCGATCACCAACGTGGAGATGAAGCGGGCGACGCTTGAGCTGCACAATAAGCCGCAGCATCTTTTCTTACGTAATATCAACGTGATGCAGGAGGCAGCTATTGGCCCCGCGCTGAAGATCAACTTCGACCTGCGTAAAGATGTGCGGGGTAAATTTATGGCCAAAGACGAAACCTTGCTGTCGCTGGCGAACATCAAAGCGGTGAATGAGAAGGGGCAGAGTTCAGTGGATATTGACCGGGTGGATCAGCAGGTTGTGAATGTGGAAAGGCTGAATTTTGCGCTTCCGCACAGATAATCGACAACTTTCTTTTTTGAGACTATTCCTGGCACAGAAGTGTGATCTATTCAGATTGCAACTACAGAAATTTGTGGGGCTAAGGCGTAACATTGCCAGAGGATTACGGCAAATCATGCTGGCGAAAACAGGTTTAAGAGCTATAATTCGTCAACCATTTTAAGGTGGAAGAAATAATGATTAATTTGAAAGCAGTCATTCCGGTAGCAGGCCTGGGCATGCATATGCTGCCAGCCACAAAAGCCATTCCTAAAGAGATGCTGCCGATCGTCGACAAACCGATGATTCAATATATCGTCGACGAGATTGTTGCTGCAGGGATCAAAGAAATCGTCCTGGTTACCCATTCGTCCAAGAATGCGGTTGAGAACCACTTCGACACCTCTTACGAACTCGAAGCGCTGCTTGAGCAGCGCGTCAAACGCCAGCTGCTTGCAGAAGTGCAGTCTATCTGTCCGCCAGGCGTAACCATTATGAACGTGCGTCAGGCACAGCCGCTGGGTCTGGGTCACTCGATTTTGTGTGCCCGTCCGGTAGTGGGTGATAACCCATTCATCGTTGTTCTTCCGGACATCATCATCGATACCGCTTCAGCCGATCCGCTGCGTTACAACCTGGCGGCAATGGTGGCTCGTTTCAATGAAACGGGCCGTAGTCAGGTGCTGGCGAAACGTATGAAGGGCGATCTCTCCGAGTACTCCGTTATCCAGACAAAAGAAGCGCTGGAGACGGAAGGGCAGGTGAGCCGCATCGTTGAGTTCATCGAAAAACCCGATCAGCCGCAGACGCTGGATTCGGATCTGATGGCGGTTGGCCGTTATGTTCTGAATGCCGATATCTGGGCGGAACTGGAAAAAACTGAGCCAGGCGCCTGGGATCGTATCCAGTTGACCGATGCAATTGCAGCACTGGCGAAAAAACAGTCCGTTGACGCGATGCTGATGACAGGTGACAGCTACGACTGCGGTAAGAAGCTGGGATACATGCAGGCGTTTGTGAACTATGGGCTGCGCAACCTGAAGGAAGGGGCGAAGTTCAGAAACCGGATTGAGAAGCTGTTGACTAACGACTGATATTCCTTCCGCGTCCAGAACAAACGGCAGTTATCATTTTTGGTGTTGAGACATAACCAAAATGATAACTGCCGTTTTTTGTTATTAATTTTAATGATTACATAGGGTTATCTGATTCAAATCTCAGCAGCTTTGTAGCGATTTGTGCTTGTTTCTCTGGTCGTTTAGGACGACAATTAACGCCAGTTTTTGTCTGTAACCAGACAAGCAAAATCATTAATCAAACATCGCTCAGTGCACTGGTAGCTGTTAAGCCAGGGGCGGTAGCGTGCTCAATTTCTGAAACCGTTATTAAACACTCAGGTTTCAGAACCCCAGTATCCAGACATATACATTAGACGGAACAGATAACGTGAAAATTCTTGTAACGGGCGGGGCTGGTTTTATCGGCTCAGCGGTTGTGCGACATATTATTAAAAATACACAGGACGATGTCGTCAATGTAGATAAGCTCACCTATGCCGGAAATCTGGAGTCGCTAACAGAAGTTAGTGATAGCAACCGATATGCCTTTGAGCATGCCGATATTTGCGACAAAGACGCCATGGATCGGATCTTTGCAAATCATAAGCCTGATGCGGTAATGCATCTGGCTGCTGAAAGCCACGTTGACCGTTCTATTACGGGCCCGGCTGCGTTTATCGAAACCAATATCGTCGGCACTTATGTGCTTCTGGAAGCCGCCCGTGCGTACTGGTCCACGCTTGATGAGCAGGCGAAGAAAGCGTTTCGTTTCCATCACATCTCTACCGACGAAGTGTATGGAGATTTGCCGCATCCTGATGAGCATCCTGCATCAACTGAGCTGCCACTCTTTACTGAAACTACCGCGTATGCGCCCAGCAGTCCGTATTCAGCGTCAAAAGCCTCCAGCGATCATCTCGTTCGTGCCTGGATGCGTACCTACGGTTTCCCGACCATCGTCACCAACTGTTCAAATAACTATGGCCCTTACCATTTCCCGGAAAAACTGATTCCGCTGGTTATCCTGAATGCATTGGACGGCAAAGCGCTGCCTATTTACGGCAAGGGCGATCAAATCCGCGACTGGCTCTATGTTGAAGACCATGCGCGTGCACTCTATACCGTGGTCACCCAAGGGAAACCGGGGGAGACGTACAACATTGGTGGACATAACGAAAAGCAAAACCTGGATGTGGTGCATACGATTTGCGATCTGCTGGATGAGATTGTGCCTAAAGAGGGGTCGTATCGCGAGCAGATTACCTATGTTGCTGACCGTCCGGGCCATGACCGCCGCTATGCGATTGATGCTGAGAAAATTGGACTTGAGCTTGGCTGGAAGCCTGCGGAAACATTTGAAAGTGGGATTCGTAAAACAGTTGAATGGTATTTGGCAAACACAACATGGGTAGAAAACGTTAAAAGCGGGAATTATAAGACCTGGATTGTACAAAATTATCAAAATCGTTAAGGGCTATCCGCCTCGATATTTATATGGTTAATTAGCTGATAGGGGACGACAATGAAAATTTTAGTGACTGGGGGAACTGGATTTCTCGGTACTGCTTTAGTCAAAACGTTAAGATCAGCAGGTCACCAGGTAATTTTCACTACGCGTCGAGAAGAAAATATTGAACAGGGAATGTATAATCTTGGCGATATTTCGGCTCAAACGAATTGGACTACGCTTTTACAAGGTTGTGATACTGTCATTCATACCGCAGGAAGAGCTCATATCCTTAAAGATGATGCTGAAGATGCGCTGACAGAATTTCGTCGTGTCAACCATGATGCGACAATGAAATTAGCTAATGACGCTGCAAACTGTGGCGTAAAACATTTCATCTTCGTCAGTTCAATTGGAGTAAATGGTAATTCCACATCGGGAATCCCTTTCAGTGAATCGACACCTGCCAGACCAACGTCAGATTATGCTATTTCCAAGCTGGAAGCCGAGGAAAGCCTTCTCAAGGCATTTTCAGGAAGTAATATGGCAATAACAATCGTTCGTCCGGCTTTAATCTGTGGTCCAAATGCTCCGGGTAATATTCAACGCTTATTAAAGTTAGTGTCTAAAAACCTGCCTCTGCCTTTTAAGTCAGTAAAAAATAAGCGCGCCCTTGTTTCACTGGACAATGTTGTGAGCTTTATAAGCGAATGTACAACAAATGAAAAGTCAAAAAATGAACTTTATCTTTTGGCTGACCAGGAGCATCCTTCAACTGAAGAAATGATTACGGCATTTTCTACCGGGATGGGCATGACAGCGCGGATTGTTTATTTCCCTCGGGCATTACTTAAAATTTTTCTTTCAGCAATGAGGAAAAAAAGTATATATGACCAACTGTATGGCGATCTGGAAGTCGACTCAACGAAATCAAGGGAACAGCTTCAATGGACTCCACCCGTTACGTTGCAGGAAACGATGGTAAAAACAGCGAAGAATTTTATTGAAGGTAAAAAATAATGTTGTATCTGGGGATTGTCGTTTTTGCATTCTTTATCTCATGCGCGATGACCTGGGGGTTAAGGTTGTACGCCATCAAGAATAATGTGATTGATCAGCCAAACCAAAGAAGCTCACATAGTGTGCCGACGCCGCGCGGTGGAGGGGTTGCTATAGTATTAACATTATTAGCTGCATTACTATGGTTGGTACTGACGAAACATATCTCTTATGAGACATTTTTAGGCTTCTTCGTGCCGGGCTTATTGATTGCGGTTATCGGTTTTCTCGATGATCATGGACACATTGCTGCGCGCTGGCGTTTGCTGATGCATTTCTTAGCAGCAGCAATAGGTCTCTATTTCTTAGGAACGTTTCCGGATATTGATATATTTGGCTATGTCGTATCTTTGTCATGGTTTGGAATAATCATAGGAAGCGTCTATCTTGTGTGGATGTTGAATCTATATAACTTTATGGATGGCATTAATGGTCTTGCAAGCTCTCAAGCCATTACTTTTTCTCTGTGCAGTGTCGTTATAATAACGCTTAGCCAAAACGCTGGTTCTCCTGATGCGATGACGATGATTGCACTGGCTCTCGCTGGGGCTGCCGCAGGATTCATTGTGTGGAACTTCCCTGTGGCAAGGATCTTTATGGGGGATGCTGGAAGTGGTTTTTTAGGTATTACTATTGGCCTGATGATTCTTTATTTTGCAAAGCTAGATTCACATGTCTTGTTCGCTGAACTTTGTCTGCTTGGCATTTTTATTGTGGATGCAACTACTACCTTGCTTAGAAGATTACTGGCTGGTAAAAAAGTTTATGAAGCACATGCAAGCCATTGCTATCAAATTCTTGCCCGCAAATATAAGAGCCATGTTCCGGTAACATTGGCGGCGATTGCAATAAATATTGTGTGGTTGTTCCCAATTGCATACTTAATCATTTCTGCAAAAATTGATGGAATTGTTGGCATCATCATCGCGTGGCTACCATTGATATTTATCGCTTTCAAATGTGGGGCTGGAGTCAAAGACAAAGAGAATGCATAAATGAATGATCTGATCATTATAGGAGCTGGAGGGCATGGACGTACGCTGTACGAAACTGCTAGACTTTTGGGATATGAAAATATTGTATTCCTCGATGATAATGAATCGTGCTTAAATACTTCAGAGATTCATGTTATTGGGAAAACATCAGATCTTAATCTCTATGCGGACACTGCCAAACATATTGCTATAGGCATTGGCAATAATAAGCTAAGAGAAGTATTCCACCATCAGCTTCAAAATTTAAGTATTACTCCTACAACGCTGGTACACCCCTTTGCATTTGTGAGTCCGTCCGCTACCTTGGGGAGCGGGAGCGTAGTTTTAGCCGGTGCAGTTATTGGCGCAAACTCAACCTTAGGAGCCGGTACGATAGTTAATAGTCATTCGACGGTGGATCATGATTCGACTCTTGGTGATTTTGCCCACTTAGGGGTTGGCGTGCATCTTGCCGGTGGTGCGAATATTGGGAGATCGGCTTTTCTGCAAGCGGGAACAGTGGGTGGATATAGTGCAACAGTGGATGAGCATGCCATATGCCCTCCCGGTACTATTTTATAAATTAATAGCAAGCTTTAACGAGGCGACTAGTTTTTAGTATGCTAACTTATTTAATTTCTTTGCCAAGACCAATAAAACGGATTATTACACTCTCCATTGATGTTGTTTTGTTAACGTGTGCATTTTGGTTTGCATTTTGGGTTCGTATTGATTCTATGACACCGTTAACTAGCGTATCCCACTGGTTACTGCTCACATCAATAATAGTAATTACTCTTGCCATCTTTGTAAAACTTGGACTTTATAGAGCTGTAATACGTTACATAACCGCGAAAATACTGCTTGTTGTTTCTCTTGGAATGCTAATTTCGTCGTTACTCCTGATTATTGCCGCTTTTTACACAAACCTCTATCTTCCAAGAACCATCCCCTTTATTTATTTCTCGTTCGGGGTATTGCTTGTGGCGGGCTCGCGCCTTGGAATGAGAATGCTAGTTAATCGTGGCTTAAAATTGGGAACACGCGTCATCATATATGGGGCCGGAGCTTCAGGACGACAGTTACTTCCCGCGTTGAGTCAGATGGATGAATACTATCCCGTTGCGTTTGTTGACGACAATCGCTCATTACAGGGGCAGGTTATCCATGGTGTAAGTGTGTTTTCGCCAGAAAAATTGGCATGGCTAATCGAGAAGTATGAGGCTAAGAAAATTCTGCTGGCGATGCCAAGTGCCAGCCGTGCGAGAAAAAATGAGGTGATTTCTACACTCGAAGGACTACCTTGTGAGGTGCTTTCGATTCCGGGAATGGTTGACTTGGTTGAAGGAAAAGCGAGAATCGATGCTTTACGTAAAGTAGTAATTACCGATCTGTTAGGACGCGACCCTGTTTCACCGATCCCTGAATTAGTCTCAAAGAATATTCTTGATAAAACGGTCATGGTCACTGGCGCAGGAGGATCTATTGGTTCTGAACTATGCCGACAAATAATCAAAAATAAACCTTCACAACTAATTCTTTTCGAGTTATCAGAATACTCACTTTATTCTATCGATTCTGAGCTAAGAAATTTAATTCTGACACAATCCTTGAATACTAAGATTTACCCAATTTTAGGTAACGTTCAGGATATGGAACATCTTGAAAGGCTAATCAAGGCATTTAACGTTGAGACTATATACCATGCGGCAGCCTATAAGCATGTTCCGCTAGTTGAATTCAATGTTATTGACGGTGTCCGTAACAATATCTTTGGAACTTTGTGCTGCGCTCAAGCTGCCGAAAATTGTGGCGTCGAAAGTTTTGTTCTTATCTCTACAGATAAAGCTGTGCGGCCAACAAACACAATGGGTGCGACAAAGCGTATGGCGGAGCTGATTCTGCAGGCCCTGGCATCAGAATCGAGTAAAACCTGCTTCAGCATGGTCCGGTTCGGGAATGTGTTAGGTTCGTCCGGTTCGGTTGTGCCCCTATTTGAAAAACAAATCGCTGCTGGTGGTCCGGTAACATTAACGCACCCTGATATCACCCGTTATTTCATGACCATTCCTGAAGCAGCGCAGCTTGTGATCCAGGCTGGAGCAATGGGTAGTGGGGGAGATGTTTTTGTGCTGGATATGGGCGACCCGGTTAAAATTATTGATCTCGCCCACCGCATGATTGCCTTGCAGGGACTTTCCGTTCGCGATGATAAAAATCCTTATGGTGATATTGCTATCAAAACGACGGGACTGCGGCCTGGTGAGAAGCTTTATGAAGAGCTTTTAATAGGCGATAACGTCTCTATAACACAACATCCACGAATTAAAACGGCTAATGAAGTCATGCTTCCGTGGAGTGAAATGAAAAATATTCTTGCAGAATTGGATATCTCATGTCGCAACTTTGATTATGAACGGGTGCGCAAAATATTGCTAAATGCACCTACTGCATTTAATCCTACTGATGACATCTGTGACTTACTCTGGAAAGAAAACAACAGTTAAGTATTTTAAATCAGTACCAAAATTTGAAATTAACTCACAAAGTAGATGGGAAAGAGATTCTTTCCCGCCGAAGGATTTATAATGAACGTAATTCAAACACCTTTAAAAGATTGTGTAATCATTGAGCCTAAGGTTTTTGGTGATTCTCGCGGTTTTTTTCTTGAAGCCTGGCATAAAGAAAAATATGAAGATGCAGGAATTAAAGGTACTTTTGTACAGGATAATCGCTCACGTTCGAGTCGAAATGTTCTACGTGGACTGCATTTCCAGAAAACGAAGCCTCAGGGTAAATTAGTTAGCGTAATCAGCGGTGAAGTTTATGATGTTGCAGTGGATCTTCGCCAAGATTCTGATACGTTTGGCCAATATGTTGGTGTACTTCTTTCAGGCGAGAAGAATAACCAGTTGTACGTTCCTCCTGGGTTTGCCCATGGATTCTGCGTATTAAGCAATTATGCCGATTTCCACTATAAGTGTACTGATTTTTACGATCCAAAGGATGAAGGTGGGATTATCTGGAATGATCCGGATATTGCCATTGACTGGCCGATAACATCACCAATCCTCTCTGAAAAAGACATCAAATTAATTACACTCGCTGAGTATAAGAAAACGTTATGAAAGCACATTATACAGTGATCGGTGGACGTGGTTTCATTGGTAGTGAAATCGTGGAAAACCTTCTGGCTAAGGGCGAAAAAGTTGAAGTCCCGCCACGCGATGATGAGACTCTTTTTGATAGAGATCTGGGCATTGTCATCTATGCTGCTGGCAATGGTGATTGTGCAAACACACCTTTTGATGTATATAAATCAAACACCGAGTTGCTGGCATCAATTTTGGAACGCGCTGAGTTCTCGAAATTAATCTATATTTCATCAACGCGCGTATATATGGAACAAGATAGCGCGTCGGAAAATGATAATCTTACGGTATGCAGTAGCGATAACCGAAGACTTTTTAACCTTACTAAACTGGTAAGTGAAGAGTTATGCCTTAAAAGCAGCCGAGATACGATTATTGTCAGACCTAGTAACGTTTACGGTTTGGCATTAAAAAGTAAGTTATTCCTGCCAAGCATAATAAGAAATGCAATTTCGGATAAACATATTGATATGTATGTTTCGCCTGCATATGCAAAAGATTATGTTTCAGTTACGGATGTTGCAGAAATGATTTACCTCATCAGCCGTAATAATGAACATCACATCTATAACATTGCTTCTGGTGTAAATACCAAAGCATCTGATATTGCAGATTTAATTGCAAGTAAAACTGGCTGTACGATCAAATGGCATGAAGGTTTCAAAGGTGAGTATTTCCCTCCTACGGATAATACCAGAACTATAAATGAGTTCGGCCATGTCTATAAAAATGTATTGTCTGATATAGAAATAATGATCGATAACTTTAAAAAGAATATGACAGATGTCTAATTTTTTCTTATCAGCCATTAAAAAAAATGTGGCGGATGAAGATAAAAGAAAAGTCTTTGTGAACTTTTTTTATCTTAGCCTCGAGAGAATCACTCAACTCGTTATCATTATTATTATTAAT
>NZ_JADBRK010000018.1:0-94485 GCF_014930595.1 Enterobacter cloacae complex sp. P42RS | reverse complement strand
GGAACTGCCAGGCATCAAATAAGTGAAGAGGCCATCCGAAAGGATGGCCTTTTTGCGTTTCTGCGCTGCACAAACCGTAGGCCGGGTAAGGCGAAGCCGCCACCCGGCAAGTCAGACCGCACACCACTTCACAATAAACTCAGCAATCCCATCCTCATCATTTAAATCCAGCACCGGAACCTCAATATCGAGAGCAACATCGCTGGCCACCGCAATCACATGCTCATCCAGCGTTAACTCGCTGATATCGTGCCCGGCATCGCTTCTGAACAGCAGGATCTTAGGCACGGCCTCATGCTTAAATCCCTCAACCAGCACCAGATCCAGCATGGAGTGATCCATCCGGCTCACCAGATACGTGAGATCCAGCGCTGCCTCATCCGGCGTTTCTGTCATCAATGCCCAACGCTGGTTGCTTGCTACCATTGTCTGCGCGGCACCCGCTTTGCGCAGCTCATAGCTATCTTTGCCCGGCTTATCGACATCCATATTATGGTGAGTATGCTTAATCAAGCCTGGACGAATACCGCGGGCGCACAGCGCGGGTATCAGTTTTTTCAGCAACGTGGTTTTTCCTGTCCCACTCCAGGCTGAAATGGCTAAAACAGAGTTCATCTCTTCTCCTGCATGGCCTGTAAATCTTCTATTGTGTTCACATTCACGAACGATGTTTTCATGTCGCTAAAATCAACAGTATGTCCGCCGACCTTACGCATAAACACCATCACTCTTCGCTCTCCGGAAGCCAGATAGTCGCTCATAGCAGGAATCAAGGATCGGTTAATGAGCGCGATAGTTGGGTGGTCGCGCTCGCCGTCATGCACCCAGACCACGGGTGAATCACCTCGCTGTTGCACCATCCGTTCCACCAGGCAGGTGGGTATAAATGGCGTATCACACGAACAAAAGAGAAACCACTCTCCCTGCGACTGCTGCATCACCGAAAGCATACCGGCCAGCGGCCCCGGAAAATCTGCGAGATTATCCTGATAAACGGGAAACCCGCTGCGCTGGTAAATATCGATATGGCGATTTGCGCTCAGCGCCATTGCCGATACCTGATCGACAAGCGTATCAGCGACATGCTGCCATAAGGGCTTGCCTTTCAGGAGCTGTAGTCCTTTATCTTCCCCGCCCATCCGCGTAGCTCTGCCGCCTGCCAGAACGACCCCAGTGATTTCCAGGCTAAGATTCACGAATATCGCCTCTTTTATTGTGGGATTGACCCTGCTAACGTGTCACTCTAAATGAAAGGAGCACCACCATGAAATGTAAACGTCTGAATGAAGTCATTGAACTCCTCCAGCCAGCCTGGCAAAAAGAGCCAGAGTTGAATCTGATGCAATTCTTACAGAAACTGGCAAAAGAGTCAGGTTTTGACGGCGATCTGGCAGACCTTTCTGACGACATCCTGATCTACCACCTCAAAATGCGCGACTCAGCCAAAGATGCTGTTATTCCTGGTATTCAGAAGGATTATGAGGAAGATTTTAAAACTGCATTGCTGCGCGCCCGAGGCGTAATTAAAGAGTAAAAGCTTGTAAGCGGAGCCACCGAAATCGCTACAAGATGATATCCTGAATCATTCGTATAATTTCCGGATGATCGGATGAACGACCAGGCTTTTACTTTCCAGACACTACACCCGGATACCATTATGGATGCCCTGTTTGAACAGGGTATTCGTGTGGATTCCGGGCTAACTCCGTTAAACAGCTACGAAAACCGCGTCTATCAATTTCAGGACGAGGATCGTCAGCGCTTCGTCGTAAAGTTCTATCGCCCTGAACGTTGGTCTGCACAGCAAATTCAGGAGGAGCACCAGTTTGCTCACGATCTGCTGGTTGATGACGTCCCCGTTGCCGCGCCGATAAAGTTCAATAACCAAACGCTGCTCACGCATGAAGGGTTTTACTACGCCGTATTCCCCAGTCTGGGTGGCCGCCAGTTTGAAGCGGATAATATCGATCAGATGGAGTGGGTTGCTCGCTATCTGGGACGCATTCATCAGACGGGACGTAAAACAGCGTTCACTGCCCGACCAACGATCGGGATTCATGAATATCTCACCGAACCACGTCAGATATTCGAAACGTCTGCGCTGATCCCCGCTGCGTTAAAGGATGATTTCCTCAACGCCACCGATAAGCTTATTGCTGCGGTGAAAACCTGCTGGCGTGATGATATTTCCGTTCTGCGCCTGCATGGCGATTGTCACGCCGGAAATATTCTCTGGCGCGATGGACCGTTGTTTGTCGATCTCGACGATGCGCGCATGGGACCAGCGGTTCAGGATCTGTGGATGCTGCTCAATGGCGACAAAACCGAGCAGCGCATGCAGCTTGAAACGATTATTGAAGCCTATGAAGAATTTAGCCCGTTTAATTCAGACGAAATTGCCCTGATTGAGCCTTTACGTGCGATGCGTTTTGTTTATTATCTCGCATGGTTAATCAGGCGTTGGGACGATCCCGCATTTCCTCGTAATTTCCCGTGGCTTACCGGAGAAGATTACTGGCGCAGCCAGATATCTACATTCACTCAGCAGGTTAAGGTTCTTCAGGAACCCCCTCTGCAATTAACGCCGATGTATTAATTGGACACACCCAGGAGAGAGTTAATCATGAAAAAAATTTGGCTGGCGCTGGCAGGTATGATTCTGGCATTTAGCGCTTCTGCTGCGCAGTTTACCGACGGTAAACAGTTTATCACGCTGGAAAAGCCGGTTGCTGGCGAGCCACAGGTTCTGGAGTTCTTCTCATTCTATTGCCCGCACTGCTATCAATTCGAAGAGGTGCTGCATGTTTCTGACAACGTGAAGAAAAAGCTGCCGGAAGGCACCAAAATGACCAAGTACCACGTTGAATTCCTGGGCCCGTTGGGTAAAGACCTGACTCAGGCGTGGGCGGTTGCGATGGCGCTGGGCGTGGAAGATAAAATCACTGCTCCAATGTTCGAAGCCGTACAGAAAACCCAGACCGTTCAGACCACTGCGGATATCCGCAAAGTGTTCGTTGATGCCGGTGTGAAAGGTGAAGAGTACGACGCCGCGTGGAACAGCTTTGTAGTGAAATCTCTGGTTGCTCAGCAGGAAAAAGCGGCCGCTGATCTGCAGCTTCAGGGCGTTCCGGCGATGTTTGTTAACGGCAAATATCAGCTGAACATGCAGGGCATGGACACCAGCAGCATGGATATTTTCGTACAGCAGTATGCTGATACCGTGAAATATCTGGTTGAGAAGAAGTAATTTCGTTGATATGAAAACGCCGGTCACTGACCGGCGTTTTTGTATGAAGATTTAATGCTGTCTATCTGTTCGTCTTTCTCTTTCCAGAGCGTATTAAGCCACTGCTGGAAACCACGTTTGAAATTCTTATCGTTAACGTAGTCACCGTGCAGCCCGGCATCGATCGGCACTAAATTCACCCGAACAACAATGCGAGTCAGCTTGCCGCTGAGCATATCGAAGAATGGCGTCCTGTCATTTTCCGGATAGCAGAGCGTAACGTTCAGAAGTTTATCGAACTGTGCACCCAGCACGTTAAGCGCCATCGCAATACCCGCCGCCTTTGGCGGAAGCAGGTTCTGATAAGGGGAGCGTGTTTGTTGACGTTTATCTTCCGTAAACCGTGAGCCTTCAACAAAGTTCACGATGGTCGTTGGATGTGCGCGAAACTTTTCACAGGAGCGGCGCGTGGTCTCCACATCCTTACCGCGACGCTCCGGATGACGAATCAGATAGCTGCGCGAATAGCGTTTCATAAATGGCATATCAAGCGCCCAGCAGGCCAGCCCGATAAAGGGCACCCAGGCGAGCTGCTGCTTCAGGAAGTACTTGTTCATCGGGATATGTTTGCGAAAAAGCACGCATAACACCACGATGTCCGCCCAGCTGTGATGATTGCAGATCAGCAGGTACCAGTTCTTTTTGTTGAGGCTCTCCAGCCCTTCGACATCCCACTTAAGATGCGGATTCAGGCACAGCAGGATCGCTAGCCCTTCACACCAGCAATACATCATGAAATTACAAAACGCAGAGACGGATCGCCACACCGCAGGCACAGGCAGCAGCAGTTTAACGATCCCGGCGATAATGATTGGCACAGAACACGCAATCGTCACCAGAATGGTTAAAATGATACTTAGCGGTAATGTTATTGCAGCGAGCAATCTCGACATGATGAGCTTTTTCAGGTGGTTAGCTTTAATGGACCGGCCGATGATACGGCGCTGGGGGCTGATTTTATCAGAAAAATGACAAAATTATGGCGCTTTCATATCGTCAATAGATGGCTTTTCCCCTGAAGCAGAAGATTTCTCTAATATTGTGCGCTAATCAGGACTTATATCCACATAGACTAAATTGCCATCAGCAAGCTATTTTCATGCAGTGTTAGTTGTTAACATTATGATATGTAATAATTTATTCTCAACGCGCACCTGCTTTTAGTATCTGTTTTTCATTTGAAGTGAAAATATTCACAAACTTATCCACAGTTTGAATTTTGCGAGCGATCCTCACGATCGCAAAATCTTTTCCTGTATCGAACCTGAATAACTGATGTTTTCATCCTTCTGTGGCATCCTTTACGCATAAATTGATTAAAGGCACGGACATTATGGTTCAGATCCCAGAAAACCCACTTATTCTCGTCGACGGCTCTTCTTACCTGTATCGGGCGTACCATGCGTTTCCTCCTCTGACCAATAGCGCAGGGGAACCTACCGGCGCGATGTACGGCGTGCTGAACATGCTGCGCAGCCTGATTCTTCAGTATCAGCCCACCCATGCGGCTGTCGTTTTTGATGCGAAAGGCAAAACCTTCCGCGATGAGCTGTTCGAACATTACAAATCCCATCGTCCGCCAATGCCTGACGATCTGCGTGCGCAGATTGAGCCACTGCACGCCATGGTGAAAGCAATGGGCCTGCCGCTGCTGGCCGTCTCTGGCGTGGAGGCCGACGACGTCATCGGTACGCTGGCGCGTGAAGCTGAAAAAATGGGCCGTCCGGTGCTGATCAGCACCGGTGATAAAGATATGGCGCAGCTGGTGACGCCAGGTATTACCCTGATCAACACCATGACCAACACCATTCTGGGGCCAGAAGAAGTAGTCACTAAGTATGGCGTGCCGCCAGAGCTGATTATCGACTTCCTCGCGTTGATGGGCGACTCCTCGGATAACATTCCTGGCGTTCCTGGCGTCGGTGAAAAAACCGCGCAGGCGCTGCTTCAGGGGCTGGGTGGCCTGGATACGCTCTACGCGGAATCAGACAAAATCGCCGGACTTTCCTTCCGTGGCGCAAAAACCATGGCCGGGAAGCTGGAAGAGAACAAAGAGGTGGCTTATCTCTCCTATAAGCTGGCAACAATCAAAACCGATGTGGAACTGGAGCTGGGCTGTGAGCAGTTGGAAGTGCAACAGCCTTCCGCTGACGACCTGCTGAGCCTGTTTAAGAAATACGAATTCAAGCGCTGGACCACTGACGTGGAAGCCGGTAAATGGCTGCAGGCAAAAGGGGCCAAACCTGCTGCTAAGCCGAAAGAGACGATTGTCGTTGATGCCGAAGATCAGGCGGAAGAAGAAGCCGCAGCGCTCTCCTTCGACAACTACGAAACCATTCTGGAAGAGTCACAGCTGATCGCCTGGATCGAGAAACTGAAAAAAGCGCCGGTCTTTGCCTTTGACACCGAAACAGACAGCCTCGACAACATCTCAGCCAATATGGTGGGATTGTCCTTTGCGACAGAGCCGGGTATTGCCGCCTACGTTCCCGTGGCGCACGACTACCTGGATGCGCCGGAGCAGATCTCCCGCGAGCGCGCGCTCGAGCTACTGAAGCCGATTCTGGAAGACGAAAAGGCGCTGAAGGTTGGTCAAAACCTCAAGTACGACCGCGGCATTCTGCAGAACTACGGCATTGAGCTGCGCGGGATTGCCTTTGACACTATGCTCGAATCCTACATTCTGGACAGCGTGGCGGGCCGCCATGATATGGATTCCTTATCTGACCGCTGGCTCAAGCACAAAACCATTACCTTTGAAGAGATTGCCGGTAAAGGGAAAAATCAGCTCACCTTTAACCAGATTGCTCTTGAAGAGGCAGGGCGCTACGCGGCGGAAGATGCCGACGTCACGCTGCAACTGCATCTGAAGATGTGGCCGAAACTGCAGAAGCACGAAGGTCCGCTGAACGTATTCCAGCATATTGAAATGCCGCTGGTGCCCGTGCTGTCCCGTATCGAACGCAATGGCGTTAAGATCGATCCAACGGTGCTGCATAACCACTCTGGCGAGCTCGCGCAGCGTTTGACCGAGCTCGAGCAGAAAGCGCATGAGCTTGCAGGCGAGCCGTTTAACCTCTCTTCACCGAAGCAGCTGCAAACCATTCTGTTTGAAAAGCAGGGCATCAAGCCGCTGAAGAAAACCCCTGGCGGCGCGCCGTCAACCTCTGAAGAGGTGCTGGAAGAGCTGGCGCTGGACTACCCGCTGCCAAAAGTGATTCTGCAGTACCGTGGTCTCGCGAAGCTGAAGTCTACCTACACGGACAAACTTCCGCTGATGATCAACCCGAAAACGGGCCGTGTGCACACTTCGTATCATCAGGCGGTAGCGGCAACCGGGCGTCTCTCGTCAACCGATCCTAACCTGCAGAACATTCCGGTGCGTAACGAAGAGGGCCGCCGTATTCGCCAGGCTTTCATCGCACCAGAGGATTATCTGATTGTCTCGGCGGACTACTCGCAAATTGAACTGCGCATTATGGCGCACCTGTCCCGCGATAAAGGTCTGCTGACGGCATTTGCGGAAGGAAAAGACATCCACCGGGCGACCGCGGCGGAGGTCTTTGGTTTACCGCTGGACAACGTGACCAACGAACAGCGCCGCAGTGCAAAAGCGATCAACTTCGGTCTAATCTACGGCATGAGCGCGTTTGGCCTTTCACGCCAGCTAAACATTCCGCGCAAAGAGTCGCAGAAGTATATGGATCTTTACTTCGAGCGTTATCCGGGCGTTCTGGAATATATGGAACGCACCCGCGCGCAGGCGAAAGAGAAAGGTTACGTTGAAACCCTGGATGGCCGTCGTCTCTATCTCCCGGACATCAAATCCAGCAACGCGGCGCGCCGCGCTGGCGCAGAGCGTGCGGCGATCAACGCCCCGATGCAGGGTACCGCAGCGGACATCATCAAGCGCGCAATGATCGCTGTTGATGCCTGGCTGGAGAAAGAGAAGCCGCGCGTGAAAATGATCATGCAGGTACACGATGAACTGGTGTTTGAAGTGCACAAAGACGATCTCGATATTGTGTCGAAAAAGATCCACGAACTCATGGAAAGCAGCATGACGCTAGACGTGCCGTTGCTGGTGGAAGTGGGAAGTGGTGAAAACTGGGATCAGGCTCACTAAAGGTTCTGTGAATAACGCGCTTTTTATGTAAGTTAGCAACATAACAACGCGCGTTTTGTGACGATCATTAGAATTCCCTATGTAAAGAATGAAAAAAAACTACAAAAAGTGCTTTTTCTACAACAAAAAAAGGGGTAGAGTTATCGACGTAGGGTACAGAGGTAAGATGTTCTATCTTTCAGACCTTTTACTTCACGTAATCGGATTTGGCTGAATATTTTAGCCGCCCCAGTCAGTAATGACTGGGGCGTTTTTTATTGCGGCAAAGAAAAGTTCGGACAAAAAAAGCGCGGACATCGCCGCGCTCGGTATTACTCTTCTTCCGCTTCCGTCGCGGGTTCCAGCTCGTTAAACCAGCTGTCGAGCTTCTGACGCAGCTTGTCCACGCCCTGTTTTTTCAGCGAAGAGAAAGGCTCAACCTGTACATCGCCATTGAAGGCCAGTACCGCTTCGCGAACCATATTCACCTGCGCTTTACGCGCGCCGCTTGCCAGCTTGTCGGCTTTCGTCAGCAGCACCAGCACGGCAATATCGCTTGCTACGGCCCAGTCGATCATCTGCTGATCGAGATCTTTTAGCGGGTGACGAATATCCATCAGCACCACCAGACCTTTCAGGCACATGCGTTTTTCCAGGTATTCGCCCAGCGCACGCTGCCACTTGATCTTCATCTCTTCAGGCACCTGCGCATAACCGTATCCCGGCAAGTCTACGAGGCGTTTGCCTTCAGCCACTTCAAAGAGGTTAATCAGCTGGGTACGGCCAGGTGTTTTTGAGGTCCGCGCCAGGTTCTTCTGATTGGTCAGCGTATTCAGGGCGCTGGATTTCCCCGCATTTGAGCGGCCAGCAAATGCCACTTCAATACCGGTATCAGAAGGCAGGTGGCGAATATCGGGCGCACTGGTGACAAAATGCGTCTGTTGGTAGTTCCAGGTAGTCACGTGGTCGTCTCCAAAAATCGTAATCTGGAGGGATTATACCCGAATGCGGGCAAAAGGCTTTTCTGATTGCACGAGGCTTGCAGGCGAATGCCCAAACGGCTGTGAGAGATCGGCTAATGTTGCTATGGGAGATTTCAGAGAATTCGCAGGTGTCAAAAAATGCAAACTGTTTTAAATCATAATCTTATTTCCAGGTAATTATCTGA
This sequence comes from Enterobacter cloacae complex sp. P42RS, assembly GCF_014930595.1. Classification (NCBI taxonomy): domain Bacteria; kingdom Pseudomonadati; phylum Pseudomonadota; class Gammaproteobacteria; order Enterobacterales; family Enterobacteriaceae; genus Enterobacter; species Enterobacter cloacae complex sp. P42RS. Next base: position 85,926 of record NZ_JADBRK010000018.1, on the reverse strand, counting down.
AAATCTGTATTTGTACCGTTTCGTTGCTTGTTAGTTTAACGGAACAAGGTAAAGTATGCGGCAAGGCGAGGAAGCCAACAGGAAATCGACTTAAGGATTAGGGTCAGGAGCGCCAGGAGGCGAAGACGCAGGATAGTCAGGACGACCAGCGCCTGGAGGCGTTTTAACAGGAAATGGAACCATACACGGACGGTATCAGCCAAAGGATAAACAGGGTGTGTTGTTGGTAAACATGGAATGTCTGACCCGTTAAGGGTTGTGAGTCAGGAAAAAAGGCGACAGATTGCTCTGTCGCCTTTTTTCTTTGCTTGCTTTCTGCTAGATTTCGCCGCAATTCTATACTGAAGAAAACGACTTTAAGATAAAACATCATGAAAAAACCAACCTCCGCTGCGGGCGCGAAACGCCCTGCAAAAGCACGCCGCAAAACGCGCGAAGAACTAAACCAGGAAGCGCGCGATCGCAAACGCGACAAGAAGCATCGTGGCCATGCTGCGGGTAGCCGTGCCAACGGCGGTGGTGCAGCGGGCGCCTCTGCAAAAGGCAAACAGCAGAAAGACCCTCGTATCGGCAGTAAAACTCCCATTCCACTGGGCGTGACAGACACCCCGGTCACTAAGCAGCACAAACCAAAGAGCGAGAAACCTATGCTTTCACCGCAGGCTGAGCTGGATATGCTGGAGAACGATGAGCGCCTGGACGCGCTGCTGGAACGTCTTGAAGAGGGTGAAACCCTGACCGCCGAAGAGCAGTCATGGGTAGATGCCAAACTGGACCGCATTGATGAGCTAATGCAGAAGCTGGGTCTGTCTTACGATGACGAAGACGACGAAGAGGAAGAAGAAAAGCAGGAAGATATGATGCGTCTTCTGAAAGGTGGAAACTAACATTTGCACCCGGCAGGCACGATAGTCCTGCTTATAACCCTTCCGGTTATATGTTATCTGGTGTGGTTATTCGTTAAACTACGGCGGTTGTCGCGGCGACAGAAGTGGCTGCGCACCCGAATGATGGCCCGCGATGGGGCCAGAACGGGCCGCCGTATACGAACGCGACACCAACGGAAGGAGTGAGCATGTCAGCACCAACTATCGACTGGGATTTGGCCCTAATCCAGAAGTATAACTATTCCGGGCCGCGTTATACCTCATACCCCACCGCGCTGGAGTTCTCCGATGCCTTCGGCGAGGAGGATTTTCAGCAGGCCGTCGCGCGCTATCCAGAGCGTCCGCTGTCGCTCTACGTCCATATTCCGTTCTGCCACAAGCTCTGCTACTTCTGCGGCTGTAATAAAATCGTGACCCGTCAGCAGCATAAAGCCGACCAATACCTCGATGCGCTCGAACAGGAAATTGTGCACCGCGCACCGCTTTTTAAAGGTCGTCACGTCAGCCAGCTTCACTGGGGGGGCGGCACGCCAACCTATCTCAATAAGGCGCAAATAAGCCGCCTGATGACGCTGCTGCGCGGAAATTTCAATTTTAACGACGACGCTGAAATCTCGATCGAAGTCGATCCGCGTGAAATTGAGCTGGATGTACTGGATCACTTACGCGCCGAAGGCTTTAATCGTCTGAGCATGGGCGTGCAGGATTTCAATAAAGAGGTGCAGCGTCTGGTCAACCGCGAGCAGGACGAAGAGTTTATCTTCGCCTTACTCAACCACGCGCGTGACATCGGCTTTACCTCGACCAACATCGACCTGATTTACGGCCTGCCAAAGCAGACGCCGGAGAGCTTCGCCTTCACGCTGAAGCGCGTGGCTGAACTTAGCCCGGACCGCCTGAGCGTCTTTAACTACGCGCACCTGCCGACGCTATTCGCAGCCCAGCGCAAAATCAAAGATGCCGAACTGCCTTCTGCCCAGCAGAAGCTGGATATCCTGCAGGAAACCATCACCTCTCTGACGGAGAGCGGCTATCAATTTATCGGCATGGATCACTTTGCCCGTCCGGATGACGAGCTGGCGATTGCCCAGCGCGAAGGCGTACTGCACCGTAACTTCCAGGGTTATACCACTCAGGGCGATACCGATCTGCTCGGCATGGGTGTCTCCGCCATCAGCATGATCGGTGACTGCTACGCGCAGAACCAGAAAGAGCTGAAGCTCTACTACCAGCAGGTTGATGCAACCGGCAACGCGCTATGGCGCGGCATCGCGCTGACCCGTGACGACTGCATTCGTCGTGATGTGATTAAGGCGCTTATCTGCAACTTCCGTCTCGACTTTAGCGACGTGGAAGCACAGTGGGATCTGACATTCAGCGAATATTTTGCGGAAGACCTGAGGCTGATTGCGCCGCTGGCGAAAGACGGGCTGGTGGATGTGTCGGAGAACGCGATTGAGGTCACGCCGAAAGGGCGTCTGTTGATCCGTAATATCTGCATGTGCTTTGACGCGTATCTGCGCCAGAAGGCGCGTATGCAGCAGTTTTCACGGGTGATTTAAGGCGCAAAGCCGGGTAAGGCGAAGCCGCTACCCGGCTTTTACATTTCACCCTGCTAGCTAAACAGCCCAACCAGCGCCGCACATAATACCGCCGCAACGGCAGTTTGTGGCGTGTGGCTTTCAGCTGCTCCGCTCGACAGTAAAGTCACTAATGATTCCAGCATGATGGTTCCCCCAATTTCCGGGCACGATCATACAAAACTCATCGGAACAGTAAAGCGCAAAATAACGGCAATTTGCGCTCAATTAATAACCTTTACACAGCGGGGTACGATCACTCCATTCCCAGCTCTTTCAGCTTGCGCGTCAGGGTATTACGTCCCCATCCCAGCAGGCGCGCGGCTTCTTGCTTATGGCCCTGCGTATGACGAAGCGCGGTGGTCAACAGCGTACGCTCCATCTCTGGCTGAGCCTCAGACAGCAGGTTTTGATGACCGGAACGCAGCGCGCGGTCGGCCCACTGCGCCAGCAGCGTTGCCCAGCTGTCCGGCAGCGCGTGCCCGGTGCTGCTTTCGGGCGCGGTGGCCTCAAACAGTTCGGCAGGGAGATCCTGAATCAACACTTCCTGTCCGGCGGCCATCACGGTCAGCCAGCGGCAGGTGTTTTCCAGCTGGCGAACGTTGCCCGGCCACGCCAGACGGGTGAGGGCGGCATCGGTTTCCGGGTGAAGCTGCTTGGCTTCCACGCCCAGCTCGCGGGCCGCCACCTGCAGGAAATGACGCGCCAGGCGCGGGATATCTTCCCGACGCTCGCGCAGCGGCGGCAGGTGGACGCGGATCACATTCAGGCGATGGAATAAATCCTCACGGAATTTGCCCTCCTGCACGCGCAGCTCCAGGTTCTGGTGCGTCGCGGCGATAATACGCACGTCCACCTTCACCGGCGCATAGCCGCCCACGCGGTAAAACTGCCCGTCGGCCAGCACGCGCAGCAGGCGAGTTTGAACGTCCAGCGGCATATCGCCGATCTCGTCCAGGAATAGCGTGCCGCCGTCAGCCTGCTCAAAGCGCCCCTGGCGAATGGTATTCGCGCCGGTAAACGCCCCTTTTTCGTGGCCGAACAGCTCGGACTCAATCAAATCCTTCGGGATCGCCGCCATATTGAGGGCGATAAACGGCGCTTTTGCCCGCGGGCTGTGGCGATGTAACGCATGCGCCACCAGCTCTTTACCTGTACCCGATTCCCCGTTAATCAACACGCTGATGGACGAGCGGGACAGACGGCCAATAATGCGAAACACGTCCTGCATCGCCGGCGCTTCGCCGATGATGTCAGTGGTTGGCCCAAAATCGGGCGCGTGGCGCGGCTGTTGTTGCTCCTGGTAGTGGCTAATCGCGCGCTCAACCAGCGCCACCGCTTCGTCGATATCGAACGGTTTGGGCAGATAATCGAACGCCCCTTGCTGATAGGCGCTCACCGCGGCATCCAGGTCGGAATGAGCCGTCATTATGATGACCGGAAGCATAGGATGGCGCTGTTTGATCTGCTTTAACAGCGCCAGCCCGTCCATGCCCGGCATGCGAATATCCGACAGCAGAACGTCCGGCGTTTTGGTGGTGAGTGCGTCGAGCACCTCGCTGCCGCTCTCAAACGTCGTGCAGCTTAAACCTGCCCCTGTGAGCGCGCGTTCAAGCACCCAACGGATGGAGCTATCGTCATCGACTACCCAGACTATCCCTCGTTGCATAAACGTCACCTTTATTTTTTAATCGGCAGGAAAACCGAAAACTCGGTATGTCCCGGCCAACTGGTAAATTCAATTTTTCCGGAGTGCTGATCGATCAAGCTGCGGGCGATAGATAAGCCCAGTCCCGTACCGCCTTCGCGCCCGCTTACCATTGGGTAGAACAGGGTGTCCTGCAGATGAGAAGGAATGCCAGGCCCGTTATCCTCAACGTCGATGCGTGCCGCCAGACGATAGCGCACGCCGTGCAGCGTGAGCTGGAAGGCGGTGCGGGTGCGTAAAATAATCTCGCCCCCTTCCGGCCCCAGCGCCTGCAGGGCATTGCGCACAATATTCAGCAGAACCTGCTCAATCTGGTCCGGGTCATGCGCCAGTTCCGGCAGGCTTGGGTCGTAATCACGCACCAGCGTGACGTTCTCCGGCAGCTCCATGGAGACGAGCTTCACCACCCGTTCAGCGACTTTATGAATACTTTCTGAAACGTGCATACCCGGCTGCTGCGGCCCGAGCAGGCGATCGACCAGGTTACGCAGGCGGTCCGCCTGCTCAATGATGACGTTGGTGTACTCCGCCAGCGCGGGATCGGGCAGCGCCTTGGTCAGAAGCTGCGCCGCGCCGCGTAACCCACCCAGCGGGTTTTTGATTTCATGCGCCAGACCGCGCACCAGGTCACGGGCGGCAATTTGCTGCGCATGCTGAAGCTGCTCCTGGCTCAGGCGACGCTGATTATCCATCGGCGCCATTTCCAGCAGGATCAGTCCTTCGGGAAGACGTTGCGCGGTAAGAGAGAGAATATGTGAGCGCCCGTCGATCACCAGCGTGACTTCGTTATCGGTGAACCCCTGACCGGCCTGCAAACTTTCCTGCATCAGGCCAATATTCAGCGAGAAATAGCTCAACAACTCAGGAAGCGGGGTGCCAAACAGTTTGCGTGAACTCTGGGCGAGCAGCTGTTGCGCCGCCGGGTTGGCGTAATGGACGGCCAGCTCGTCGTCGACCAGCAGGATGCTGTTAATTAAAGAATTGAGGATCTGCCCAGCATCGGGCAGCGTGCCAGTTGCCATTCAGCAGTCTCCTGGAGTCGTTGCACTGTTTTAGTGCAGTATAGCGGTTTCGGCGTAAAAAGCGCGTGAGATCAGGTTGTTGGTGGAGAAAAAAGCCCATCCGGAGATGGGCTAAAAGTTTCCACGGCAACTACCCCCGGCGCTTTTGACGCCGGGTAAAACAACTAAATTAAACGCTGTAGTACAGTTCGAACTCAACCGGATGCGGAGTCATACGCACGCGGTCGTTCTCTTCAGTACGCAGGGCGATGTAAGCATCGATAGCGTCGTCAGTGAATACGCCACCCGCAGTCAGGAACTCGCGGTCTGCATCCAGCGCCTGCAGGGCTTCTTCCAGAGAGCCAGCAACCTGTGGGATCTCTTTCGCTTCTTCTGGCGGCAGGTCGTACAGGTTTTTGTCCATCGCTTCGCCTGGGTGGATCTTGTTCTTGATACCGTCCAGACCGGCCATCAGCAGCGCTGCGAAGCACAGGTATGGGTTAGCCGCTGGGTCCGGGAAGCGCACTTCGATACGACGCGCTTTTGGAGACGCCACCACCGGGATACGGATAGAAGCAGAACGGTTACGCGCAGAGTAGGCCAGCATAACTGGCGCTTCGTAGCCCGGGACCAGACGCTTGTAGGAGTTAGTGGTTGGGTTCGCCAGGGCGTTGATCGCTTTAGCGTGTTTGATCACACCACCGATGTAATACAGCGCCTGCTCGGACAGACCGGCATATTTGTCGCCAGAGAACAGGTTGGTACCGTTCTTGGACAGAGACATGTGGCAGTGCATACCGGAGCCGTTGTCGCCAAACATTGGTTTTGGCATGAAGGTCGCGGTTTTACCGAAACGGTGCGCAACGTTGTGCACAACGTATTTGTAGATCTGAATTTCGTCCGCTTTTTTGGTCATGGTGTTGAAGCGGGTTGCCACTTCGTTCTGACCCGCCGTCGCCACTTCGTGGTGGTGCGCTTCAACAACCAGGCCCATCTCTTCCATCACCAGGCACATGGTGGAACGGATGTCCTGCGCAGAGTCGACCGGAGGAACCGGGAAGTAACCACCTTTCACACCAGGACGGTGACCTTTGTTACCACCTTCGTATTTGGTGGAAGAGTTCCATGCGCCTTCGATGTCGTCGATAGCCACGTGGGAGCCAGAAATAGAGGCACCGAAGCGGATGTCGTCGAACAGGAAGAACTCTGGCTCTGGCCCGAACAGAACGGTGTCCGCGATGCCGGTAGAACGCAGGTACTCTTCAGCGCGTTTTGCGATAGAACGTGGGTCGCGGTCGTAGCCCTGCAGCGTGCCTGGCTCGAGGATGTCGCAGCGGATGATCAGGGTTGGTTCTTCGAAGAACGGATCAATGACCGCAGTGGTTGCGTCTGGCATCAGAACCATGTCGGATTCGTTAATGCCTTTCCAGCCACCAATGGAGGAGCCGTCAAACATTTTGCCTTCTTCAAAGAATTCGGCGTTCACCTGATGAGCAGGGATTGTGACGTGCTGTTCTTTACCTTTGGTATCGGTGAAGCGCAGATCAACAAACTTCACTTCATGTTCGTTCAGCATCGTCAAAACGTGTTCAGCGGACATACTTAACTCTCCAGATTGGTCATTGTCGTCGTGGTAACGAGGTCTTCAATTTCTGTTGGTACTGGCTGTTGCCATGTATTTTTTATAAAGCGAAATCTGTGCCAACTTTTAAAACACCCCAAAAAGGCGTTATCATGCGCACCATAGTGCAAAAGGGCTGCACCATGATGGATTTGTTGCACCAGTATAGTGCTTCAATGTGAACATTAAGCACCATATTGGTGCAATTTACGTTAAAGTGCCCTTTTACCGCTCCGTGAAAGCGATCACAAAGCATCTCTGCAATACTTGTTTGCGGGGGATGTTTGTGATCCTGTTTTGTAGTGCGATTAATCCGTGTACAATAACGCGCTATTTCTAAATGCCTGAGGCAAAGTTGTGATCGAAAATTTGCGTAACATCGCCATCATCGCGCACGTTGACCATGGTAAAACTACCCTGGTTGATAAGCTGCTGCAGCAATCCGGTACGTTTGATGCGCGTGCCGAAACCCAAGAACGCGTGATGGACTCCAACGATTTGGAGAAAGAGCGTGGGATTACCATTCTCGCGAAAAACACCGCGATTAAATGGAATGACTACCGTATCAACATCGTTGATACCCCAGGGCACGCCGACTTCGGTGGTGAAGTTGAACGTGTAATGTCCATGGTAGACTCCGTTCTGCTGGTCGTTGACGCAATGGATGGCCCAATGCCACAGACGCGCTTCGTGACCAAAAAAGCATTTGCCCATGGTCTGAAGCCAATCGTTGTTATCAACAAAGTTGACCGCCCTGGCGCGCGTCCTGACTGGGTTGTTGACCAGGTCTTCGACCTGTTCGTTAACCTCGACGCGACCGACGAGCAGCTGGACTTCCCTATCGTTTACGCCTCTGCGCTGAACGGTATCGCAGGTCTGGACCACGAAGACATGGCTGAAGACATGACCCCGCTGTATCAGGCGATTGTTGACCGTGTTCCTGCGCCAAACGTTGACCTGGAAGGCACCCTGCAGATGCAGATCTCCCAGCTCGACTACAACAACTACGTTGGCGTAATCGGCATTGGCCGTATCAAGCGCGGTAAAGTGAAGCCTAACCAGCAGGTCACTATCATCGATAGCGAAGGCAAAACCCGTAACGGTAAAGTCGGTAAAGTCCTGACTCACCTGGGTCTTGAGCGTATCGAGAGCGACATCGCTGAAGCGGGCGACATCATCGCGATCACCGGTCTGGGTGAACTGAACATCTCCGACACCATCTGCGATCCGCAGAACGTCGAAGCGCTGCCAGCCCTGTCCGTTGATGAACCAACCGTATCCATGTTCTTCAACGTCAACACCTCTCCGTTCTGTGGTAAAGAAGGTAAGTTCGTTACCTCTCGTCAGATCCTTGACCGTCTGAACAAAGAGCTGGTGCACAACGTTGCGCTGCGCGTTGAAGAAACCGAAGACGCTGATGCATTCCGCGTTTCCGGTCGTGGTGAGCTGCACCTGTCTGTTCTGATTGAAAACATGCGTCGTGAAGGTTTCGAGATGGCGGTTTCCCGTCCGAAAGTAATCTTCCGCGAAATCGATGGCCGTAAACAAGAGCCGTTCGAAAACGTAACGCTGGACGTAGAAGAGCAGCACCAGGGTTCTGTGATGCAGGCGCTGGGCGAGCGTAAAGGCGACCTGAAAAACATGAATCCAGACGGCAAAGGCCGCGTACGTCTCGACTACGTGATCCCAAGCCGTGGCCTGATCGGCTTCCGTTCTGAGTTCATGACCATGACCTCCGGTACCGGCCTACTGTACTCCACCTTCAGCCACTACGACGACGTTCGTCCGGGCGAAGTGGGCCAGCGTAACAACGGCGTACTGATCTCCAACGGTCAGGGTAAAGCGGTTGCGTTTGCGCTGTTCGGTCTGCAGGATCGCGGTAAGCTGTTCCTGGGTCACGGTGCTGAAGTTTACGAAGGCCAGATCATCGGTATTCACAGCCGTTCTAACGACCTGACGGTAAACTGCCTGACCGGTAAGAAGCTGACCAACATGCGTGCGTCCGGTACTGACGAAGCAACGGTTCTGGTTCCACCGATCAAGATGACCCTGGAGCAGGCTCTGGAGTTCATTGATGATGACGAACTGGTAGAAGTGACTCCACAGTCAATTCGTATCCGTAAACGTCACCTGACCGAGAACGATCGTAAACGTGCTATGCGCGGTGCGAAAGAAGACTAATACGGTCAATCCGTAGTAAAAAAAGCCGCTGAGAAATCAGCGGCTTTTTTATTAGAACGAATAACGTAACCCCAGGCGGATCCTGTACTGCTCGCGGTTGTAATCATTCCATCTGTCCAGCCACTGGAGTTCGAGGTACGGCAGCCAGTTTCTGTCGATCTTATAGCTGAACTTGTTGGTAATTTCCCAGTGATGGTCTTTGCCATTTTTGCTGTGGTAGTCATTCACCCGCTGGAAAAAATGCGGTTCAAAGGTGTAGAAAAACGCATCCGTCACCTTGAAATTCCAGTAGTTGGCGAATTCGTGCGTGTCGTTCTTATCCATCTGCCCGTTATAGTCCGGCGTATCGTAATTGTTATGGTTATAGCGATAGCGGAACGTCAGATTAAACCCGTCCGTGAATTTATAGTTGGTATCTAAATAAACCGCGCCACCCGAACCGGCGCTGCTGTCGTTGATCAACCCGCCCGGCTGGAAGGTGAGTTTGTCCGTCGGTTTAAAGAGCGGATACCACCCCTCTATTTCGTTATAGCTGTGCTTGAGCTCATCCCACCTCCCCACGTTGTAGGCGTTGGTGAACATCAACCCCGCGCCCATATCGAAGTTATAGCCGGCACGCAGGATCACTTCGTGCAGCTCAGAGGCCGTATTGTAGGCTTCGCGGGTTTCAACATATGCCCCGGCGAATACCGGGCAGGACACAGACGACACGATCAGTACAGTGATGATTCTTTTCATAATTTGTCCATGTATCAGGTACAGAAAGGCCTCCCTCCTGATAAACAGGAAGGACATAGTGGCCGAATTTATTGTTATAAAGTGACTGCTGACGCTTTATTGTTGGGTGTTATCTCAGGGGTATTCGCTGACTGTTTTTTCCGTTTTCCAATCTCCTCGATAATAAAGGCGAAGCGCGCTTCGTTGAGTTTATAAAACAGCCCCATGGTCACGGCGGCGACGATTGCCAGGCCGCACGGCCAGAGGAAAATAAGCTGACGCAAACCCAGCAGCGTGCCCGCGCTCTGCACCGCATGAGGAACGTAACCGATCTGGGTCAGCATGATGCCGGGCAGGAAGCCGGCGAGAGCGGCGGAGATTTTGCGCGAGAAGGTGTAGCCGGTGTAAACCGATCCCTCGGCGCGGATGCCGGTTTTCCACTCGCCGTAATCAACGGTATCCGGCACCAGCGCCCAGTTCAGGCTATTCACAAACGCGGTGCCGAAAAAGGCCATGCAGGAAAACAGCACGAACAGCAGGGAGCTGGTTCCCCAGAAGAAGTTCAGCACGTCGCCCACCGCCCACAGCGTCAGCCCGCCCAGATAGACCGGCTTCTTGCCAAAGCGCTTCACCGCGCCGGGTACCAGAAACACGCCAATCAGAATGCAGCCCATGCTGAAAAAGCCCATCCACGACAGCAGATGCAGGTCGTTTAGCACGTACTGGGTGTAATAGACCTGAATCGCCAGCTTGATGTTGAACGCGGCGAGAGTACACAGGTTGGCAATGCACAGCACCAGCAGCGGCGGATTGCGGAAAATCGCGCAGAACGATTTCAGAATGCCGGGCTTATGGTGATCGGGCGTTATCTCGACGTAGCGTTCTTTCACGCCGCTATAGCACCACCACATGCAGAACAGGCCGCCGGTGACGAACACCAGCGCGGCCACCAGATAGCCCAGTGAGGGTTGGCTGACGAACAGCGCCTGAATGGGCATAAAGCCGACGGTGCAGAGTAACAGCCCCACCGTTGCGCCGCCCTGACGCCAGGCCGCCAGCTGCGCGCGCTCGTTCGGGTTTTTGGTGATGGCTGGGACCATCGCACCGTAGGCGCAGTTCATCAGGCTGTAGCAGAGCCCAAACATCATGAAGAGCACGGTGGCGAGGGCCGTTTTGACCGTCAGGCTAAAGTCGTTGGCCATAAACTGCGGCGTGGCAACCAGCGCCACCGGGACGGAGGCATACAAAATGAATGGCCGGAACTTCCCCCTCGGTCCGATGTTTCGCCGGGAATCCAACAGCACCCCGGTAAGCATGTCGGTAAACGCGGTGAAAAACTTCGCGACGAGGAAAATAATGCCGCCGTAGAACGCGGGCATCCCCAGTTCATCGGTGTAAAACTTCAGCAAATACAGCGTGCCAATACAGAGCATCAGGTTCGAGCCAAAATCGCCCATCCCGTAGGCGCACTTCTCTCGCAGGCTCAATTTCAGGGTTAACGGATCAGTATTGTATGTCATGGTCGATCCTCAGAGCGCCCCGCAGGGCGCTCTATCACGTCATTTAGGCCGTACGTTTGCGCAGTTCGATCTCTTCCACGATGCGCACATACATCTTCTCGTTGAGGTTGTAGAAGCAGCCCATCGCCACGATGGTGATGACCGCCAGCAGGCTCGGGTAGATAAATATCAGCTGCCGCAGCCCTTCAACCGTCCCGGCGGACTGAACCACGTTCGGCACGTAGCCGATCTGCGTGAGCATAATCCCCGGGAAGAAGCCCGCCAGCGCCTGGGATACCTTACGGAAGAAGGTAAAGCCGGTGTAGACCGTTCCCTCGGAGCGCACGCCGGTGCGCCACTCGCCGTATTCCACGGTATCGGACACCAGCGCCCAGTTCAGACTGTTCACGAACGCGGAGCCGAAGAACGCCAGGCAGGAGAACGCCACAAAGCTCACCGAGCCGCCGCCGAAGAAGTAGTTGAGCAGGTCGCCCGCCACCCAAATTGCCAGCCCGCTGATGTAGACCTTTTTCTTGCCGAAGCGCCGCACCGCGCCAGGCATCATAAAGACGCCGATAAAAATACAGCCCATGCTGAAGAAGCCCATGTACGACAGCAGGATTGGGTCGTTCAGCACGTACTGCGTGTAGTAGACCTGAATGGCGAGCTTAACGTTAAACGCGCCCAGCGTGCACAGGTTCGCGATACACAGGATAAACAGCGGACGGTTCCCGGCAATGGCGCGAAACGACTGCAGCAGCCCCGGCTTTTGCGCCGGGTTAGCGGGCTGCATCTCGACGTAACGCTCGGTGACGCCCTTATAGCACCACCACATAAAGAACAGCCCGAACAGCGAGAAGAGGGTGGCGGCAAAGATGTAGCCAAGCTGGTCGTTACCCTCAATCAGGTTCATCACCGGGACAAAGCCCACCGTACAGAGCAGCAGGCCGAGCGTGGCGCCGCCCTGACGCCAGGCCGCCAGCGAGGCGCGCTCGTCCGGGTTTTTGGTGATGGCGGGCACCATCGCGCCGTAAGAGCAGTTCATCATGCTGAAGAACAGGCCGTACAGCATGAACAGCACCGTCGCCATCACCGTTTTGCCGGTCATCTCAAATGGCGTACCAACGAAGTTGGCAATCGCCAGTAAGGTCACCGGGAAGGCGGCATACAGCACGAACGGGCGGAATTTCCCTTTCGGACCAATCTTGCGTCGGGAGTCGAGCATGATTCCGGTGCCCATATCGGTGAAGGCGGTAAAGAACTTCGCAATCAGGAAGATAATCCCGCCGTAGGTGCCGGGCAGCCCCAGCACGTCGGTGTAAAACTTCAGCAAATAGAGCGTGCCGATATCCAGCAGGATGTTTGAGCCGAGATCGCCCATCCCGTAGGCGAGTTTTTCTTTAAACGGCAGGCGTAGGGTTGCCGGATCGGAAGTATGTTGACTCATTATTGTTCTCCGTCTGCCCGCAGGTTTCCCTGCGGGCGAGCCTTATCAGATATCACGTAAGGTGCTAAACAGATCTGCCCATTCGCTGTGCTGGCGATAGAAGACCGGCGGCTTGCCGATCGGGGCATCAACGGTCACGTCACCGCCCTGGCAGGTTTCTCCGGTCCACGCATTGACCCAGCTGTCCTGCGGCAGATAGAGCGACCAGTCCCGGCGGCCCTCTTCATGAACCGGTGCCACCAGCAGATCGCGGCCAAACAGGTACTGGTATTTCAGCGTGTAGGCGCGCGCGTCGTCCTCATAGTGCAGGAACAGCGGACGCATCACCGGCAGGCCGCTTTTCGCGTTCTGCGCGACCGCAGCTTTGATGTACGGCTTAAGGGTGGTGAACACGGTGGTCATGCGCGCGAAGTGCACGATGGTTTCCGCATCGCCGTCGAACTGCCAGTTGTCGCCAGGGCGGTTGCCCTCGTGGGTACGCATCATCGGCGTAAAGGCGCTGAAGTCGCACCAGCGCAGCAGCAGTTCCTTGCTGCGCTTCATCTCGAACAGGGTCGTATAGCCGCCGATGTCGCTGTGGTGCAGGCCGTGCCCGGTCATCGCCAGCGACAGCGCTGCGGGCACGACGGACGCCAGACCGTCGTCCAGGCTCCAGTCAACGTTCTGATCCCCCGCCCACATCATCACCGAGTGCTTCTGGCTGCCGGTGTAGCCCGCGCGCATGAAGAACAGGATCTCCCCGAGCTTGCCGGTCTCCTGGAGCGCCTCGTAGTTACATTTCGCCCACAGGGCAGGCCAGGCGTTATGCATGAGCTCCGCGCTCACGCCGTTGTGCAGGAAGGTATCGGTCGGCAGATATTCCCCGAAATCGGCCATCCAGCCGCCGCAGCCCAGTTCGATCAGATTCTTTTTGATGACCTCTTTGTACCAGCCGTAGGCTTCCGGGTTGGTCAGGTCGATAACGCCCGCGTAGAACTCGCCGAACTCAACGTGGTAGTCCTCGCCATTGGCGTTTTTGGTCAGATAGCCGCGTTTCGCCGCCTCTTCGCAGAGATCTTTATCGCTGGCGACGTACGGGTTGATATAGGAGAGGAATTGTACGCCCTCCTGCTTCCACTGCCCGATCCGCTCGTCAAGCTGCGGATAGAGCTCGCTGTTCCACTTCCAGTTCCACATCACGCGTTTGCCGAAGGAGGTCATGCGGATGCCGGACCAGTCCTGCGCCCAGATGCCGTTCACCTTCACGCCGCCCTCGCGCATGGCGTCGAGCTTCTGCTGGCACACCTCGGTGCCGCCCTGGATGCCCAGCGTCACGCCGTCGTAAACCCAGTCCGGCAGCTCAGGCTGGCGCCCCAGCAGGCCGGTCAGTTTTTCCAGCAGATCGACGTAGGTTTGTGCACATTCGAAGCGCAGCGTGGCGTTATCTTCCCAGAACGCCAGCTCGTGGAAATCCGGCGCGCTGAAGTCAAAGTTCATGTAGCAGCTGTTATCCACGTGGCAGTAGTACTTCTGGGTGCTCACAAAGGTAGGCTGCGGGAAGAAGGTCCAGTAGTAGTCACCACCCGCGTTCTCTTTACAGTCGGCCTGCCAGGTGACGTAGGTCTGCTTGTTGCGGCCCACGCCCTGCTCGCTGGTCCACAGCGGGAACGGCTTGCCGCGCAGGTCGAAGTACGAGAATTGCTCGCCGCAGCCGTAGATATGATCTTCCGGCTGCGCCGCCAGCCGCAGCCAGATGCGGTTATGGCCGGGAGCATCATTTTTCAGCTTCAGCTCCAGACGGCCTTCCGCATCCACGCCCACCAGCAGCGTCGCGCTTACCGCATCGCCGCGGGTAAAGCGGATCGCCCAGCCCGCGCTTTGCTGCGTGACGGTCGCGTCCGTCAGGGCAATCTTTTCGTTGAGCTTGTCTTTAATGCTGAAATTGCCGCGAAACATCTCGATATCGGCCTCGCCTGCTCCGATCCACAGGCAAGGCGCTTCTTCAGAGTGGGACAAAATCAGGCGATCCTGCCAGCGCAGGGTAAAGCCACGTTCGTTATTTTTTAGGTCAATATTGTGTAGGGTACGCATAAAAACTCCGTCTTTATTATTTGGCCTGGCTGTCCAGCAATCCGGCGGCGACGGCAGGCGCTAAGCCCGGCGCCAGCGGCAGGCGGGGGATCACCAGGCAGTGCAGCAGATGGTAAATATCCTGCTTGCCGTCCCAGACTTTGGTGGTCACTTCGTTATTGGTGTCCAGCTCCTGCCACCAGGAACCGTTTTCGTAATCCATCAGGTACTTGATGCAGTAATCCCACCACTTCTGATACCAGGCTTCGTACTGCGCTTCGCCGGTCACGGTATAGAGGGCATAGGCCGTGCCCATCGCCTCGACGATTGGCCAGCGCACGCGTTCGCGGACGATAGGCTTGCCGTCCCAGCCCACGGAATAGACAAACCCGTCGGCGCCGTCGGGTGCCCAGGCGTCGCGGATGGTGGCGTGGAACAGGCCTTTCGCATCTTCCAGCAGCCACTCAGGTGGAGTTTCAAAGCGCGCTTCCAGCGCGGCGCGCAGGTGCAGCATCAGGCGGCCCCACTCAATCCAGTGTCCCGGCGTGCCGCCGTAGGCGCGGAAGCGGTGAGCAGGATTATCGATGTTGTAATCGCGGATCGGGTTCCAGTCGGTGTCGAAATGCTCGTTAACGCGATACTCACCTTTGCGCGCTACGTCGTGAATAATCACCGAGGCGATGCGCAGGGCGCGGTCGAGCCATTTGCGGTCGTGGGTCACGTCATAGACAATCAGGAAGGCTTCCACGGCGTGCATGTTGGCGTTACCGCCGCGGTAATCTTCCGTTTTGCTGAAGGCTTCATCCCAGGACTCGAGGCACATCTGCTCCTCTTCGCTCCAGAAATAGCGTTCGATCACCGCAATCGCTTCGTCGAGAAGAGGGCGAGCCTGCGGGTGGCCGGTGGTCACGGCGCTCGCCGCACCCAGCAGCACGAAGAAGTGCTGATAACCCTGCTTGGAGGCGTCGACCACGCCCTCATCGTTGACGCAGGCATACCAGCCGCCGTGCTGGCTGTCGCGCAGCGGGCCGTTGAGGGCGTTAATACCGTGCTCAACCAGGGCATACGCGCCGGGACGCCCCATGTTTGCGGCAACGGCGTATACGTGCAGCATGCGGGCGGTGATCCACAGATGGGTGCCCATATCGCTGCGCACCTGGCCGTTATTACCCAGCCAGCCGAACCCGGTCGGCACGGCGGCGTTTTTACCGAAATCGAGAATGCGGTCGGTCTCTTGTTCGAGCCAGCGGTTATGGCTCAGGGTGTTAAACCATTTCATGTTCGGGTCCTTTCTTAGCGGCGAGCCATCATTTCGTCGACGATCTCACCCAAACGCTGCAGTTTCGGCACAGAGACGTCACGCAGCATCATTTCAGTATCCGGCAGGCCAATCACCGAGGACCAGACGGCGCGACCGGCTAAAAAGCCCGATGCCCCAGCCTGCATCGCCACGCTCACGGCGCGCGGGAACAGCTTATCGTCCACGCCGGACGAGAGGATCACCCACGGCATGGCGATGTTCTCGTTCAGCTTCTGCGAGGCCGCCAGCAGTTCCTGCTGGGTGCCCTTGCCGAACAGCGGCATCTCCACCTTGTAAAGGTCGGCACCGCTGTCGCCCAGCTCTTTAGCCGCATCGATAATCGCCTGTTCGCGGTTAAATTCGGCTCCGCGACGCGGCGGACGCACCACCGGCTCGATAATGCTCAGCAGCCCGTTGTCGTGGCACAGCGTATTGAACGCTTTCACCATCTCCAGGCGCTGCTGCGGATCTTCACCGCTACGCCACAGCACCAGCAGCTTCAGCGCCTTGCCGCCGTCGCGTTTGACCGCCTGGGCGTCGATGCTTTTGTCGATCACCACGCTGTCGACCGGAATACCGTTCCCCGGAATAAACTCGTCGGCCGCCACAATCATCGCGCAGCTGTTGGCTACGGCCTGCTGCTCCATAATCTGGCGATAGCAGAACTGCTGGTCGACGAGAATGGCAGAGGCGTACGGCGACAGAATCTTCGCCGCGTTGACCTTAAAATCCGTCAGGTGCTGGTCGGTTACCGGCACCGGCGCGCCTGCGGCGGCAAACATCAGGCGCATCGCTTCGCGCTGATCCACGGCCAGCATTGCAAAACCGCCGGAAGGTCGGGTGATATCTTTCAGGGTGTACATCGTCATTCCTCAGTCCTTTCGTATCAGTGTGATTTTTTCAGCCCGGCAGATGCGCGAACCTGTTCAAGAATGGCCGTCCAGTCTTCGCGCCCGCGCCCGGCGGCGCGAGCCTGGTTATAAACTTCGCGGGACGCCGCGCCCAGCGGCATCGGAACGTGGAGCTGGTTAGCCACGTCCAGGGCGATCCCCAGATCTTTATGCGCAAGGTCGATCATGAAGGCGGGTGAAAGATCGCCTTTCAGCACCTTGTTCGGCCATGAGGTGGTGAAGTGGCCTTTACCCGCCGGCGTGCCGCTCATCACCTTCAGAGCCACCTCAAAGGAGAGGCCAAGCGCTTCACACAGCACGGCCGCCTCGGCGGAAAGCGCGTTCAGGGCGATGCTCATGTAGTTATTGATAAGCTTCACGCGGATGCCCATGCCCGGTCCGCCGGCGTTAATCAGCTCATTGCCCATCGCCATTAAGACGGGGGTGGCGCGTTCCACCTGCTGCGCGGTGCCGCCCGCCAGCAGGAGCAGCGTGCCGGCGATGGCATGGTCTGACGTACGTCCCACGGGCACGTCCATCAGGCTGAAGCCGCGCTCTGCCATGTCACGGAGCAGCGCGTCGGTTTGCAGCGGGTGGATGGTGGACATATCAATCACCAGCGCGTCGCGGGATAACCCTTCGCACACGCCGTGCTCGCCGAACAGCACGCTGCGCACCAGGTCGCCATTTGGCAGCATGGTGATGACGAATTCGGCATCCGTTGCGGCCTGAGCGGGCGTAGCCGCCGCCCGTGCGCCGCTCTCTACCAGCGCCTGAACCGCCTGCGGGTTCACGTCAAACACGTTAAGCTGGTGGCCTTGCTTTAACAGATTCTTCGCCATTGGCGCGCCCATCTGCCCTAAACCGATAAATGCGATTGCTGACATGCCTCTCTCCTGTCACATCGTGTCAATTTCTGCGCGTTTGCGTTGTCTGTTTTTGATCGTATTTGTAATTTATAGTCAAAAAATTGACACGGGTCACTTTTTAAACATTTGGTGAAATTAAAATGAAGGCATCAGAAATCGCAGAAGGAATCACCATGACTCGCATCGTTTGTGTCGGCATTACCGTGCTGGATCGCATCTGGTATCTCGATGATTTACCTAAAGAAGGAGGGAAATATGTCGCAAAGGACTATACGGAAGTGGGGGGCGGCCCGGCGGCAACTGCGGCTGTGGCGGCGGCGAAACTGGGCGCGGAAGTGGATTTTATTGGCCGGGTGGGCGACGACGATACCGGCAGACGGCTGCTGGCGGAGCTGGAATCCCTGGGGGTGAACACTCGCTATACACGCGTGTTTAAAGGTGCCCGATCGTCACAATCCGCGGTGCTGGTGGACGCAGGCGGAGAACGAGTGATTGCCAACTACCCCAGCCCCGATCTGCCCGCCGAGGCAGACTGGCTGCATGAAATCGACTTCTCGCAATGGGATATCGTGTTAGCAGACGTGCGCTGGCATGACGGGGCAAAACAGTCGTTTACCCTGGCCCGTCAGCAGGGCGTTCCTACTTTGCTTGATGCCGACGTTACCCCGCAGGACATCGCGGAGCTGATAGCCTTAAGCGACCACGCGGCCTTCTCCGCGCCGGGCCTGCGGCGACTAACTCAGTTGGATAAAGCAGAAGATGCCCTTAAAAAAGCACAAACGCTCACAAATGGACATGTGTATGTCACTCAGGGGCGAGATGGCTGCTACTGGCTGGAAAACGGCGCCTTGTGTCATCAATCCGGCTTTGAGGTGAAGGTGGTGGATACCACCGGCGCGGGCGACGTTTTCCACGGCGCGCTGGCGTTCAGCCTGGGGCAGCAATCCACCGCCGCAGACGCCGTGCGTTTTGCCAGCGCCGTCGCAGCCCTGAAATGCACAAAGCCCGGCGGGCGCGCGGGTATACCCGACTGTGATCAAACCCGCTCTTTTTTGTCACTTTTTGTATAAAATGCGGAGCGTGATGGTTTTCAGAGGACAGCCCATGAGCCTTACCGAACTGACCGGCAACCCGCGTCACGATCAGCTGCTGACGCTGATTGCCGATCGCGGCTATATGAACATTGATGAACTGGCGCAGCTGCTGGACGTGTCGACGCAAACGGTGCGCCGGGATATCCGTAAGCTCAGCGAGCAGGGGCTGATCACGCGTCATCACGGCGGCGCGGGCAGGGCATCCAGCGTGGTGAACACGGCGTTCGAACAGCGCGAAGTGTCGCTTACCGAAGAGAAGCGGGCGATTGCGGAGGCGATTGCGGACTATATTCCCGACGGCTCAACTATTTTCATCACCATCGGCACGACCGTAGAGCACGTTGCCCGGGCGCTGCTTAACCATAATCATCTGCGCATCATCACCAACAGCCTGCGGGTGGCGCATATTCTGTATAAGAACCCGCGCTTTGAAGTGATGGTGCCGGGCGGCACGCTGCGCCCGCACAACGGCGGCATTATCGGGCCTGCGGCGACGGCGTTTGTGTCTGGTTTTCGGGCGGACTATCTCGTGACCAGCGTCGGGGCGATAGAGCACGACGGCGCGATGATGGAATTTGACGTTAACGAAGCCAGCGTGGTGAAAACCATGATCGCTCACTCCCGTCACATTTTACTGGCGGCCGATCATACGAAATACCACGCCTCCGCGGCGGTTGAAATTGGCAACGTGGCGCAGGCGACGGCGCTGTTCACCGATGAGCTGCCCGGCCCGGCGCTGCAAAATCACCTCAAATCCAGCAAGGTTGAGGTTGTCGAAGTCAATTCCGGAGAAGAGCAGCAGGCTGGCTGATTATCCTATGGCCCGATATTGCGATTCGGGCCTTTCCTTTCTCTAAGCTGAATCTGGCGCATAGCTAAAGTTTCTCTTTCCCGCTACAGTTACTTTTCCACGGCGAAAGGAGATAAACATGCTTTATATCTTTGACTTAGGAAATGTAATCGTCGATATCGATTTTAACCGGGTGCTGGGCGCATGGAGCGATTTTAGCCGTGTTCCGCTGGCGACGTTAAAGCAGAATTTCGCGATGGGCGACACTTTCCATCTGCACGAGCGCGGTGAGATCAGCGATGAAACGTTCGCAGAGCGTTTCTGCCATGAAATGGGTCTCTCGTTAAGCTATGAGCAGTTTTCCCACGGCTGGCAGGCCATATTTGTCGCGATCCGCCCCGAAGTGATCGACATCATGCATAAACTGCGCGAGCAGGGGCATCGCGTGGTGGTGCTGTCGAATACCAACCGCCTGCATACCACCTTCTGGCCGGATGAATACCCGGAAATCCACGCGGCAGCAGATAAAATTTATCTCTCCCAGGAGATGGGCATGCGTAAACCTGAGGCGCGCATCTATCAGGCGGTATTGCAGGAAGAAGGATTCACGGCAGCGGATGCGGTCTTTTTTGACGACAACGCCGATAATATAGAAGGGGCTAATCAGTTGGGCATCACCTCCATTTTGGTGACCGGAAAAGAGACGATACCGAACTACTTTGCGAAGCAGTTATGCTAAAAACCGTTCATCAAAAAGCCAATCACCACACGCGCCCGCTGAGGGCGTGGCTGAAACTCCTCTGGCATCGCATTGATGAGGACAACATGACCACGCTGGCGGGCAATCTCGCTTACGTGTCCTTGCTCTCGCTGGTTCCGCTGGTGGCGGTGATTTTTGCGCTTTTTTCGGCGTTTCCAATGTTTGCCGATGTGAGCATGCAGCTTCGCCATTTTGTTTTCGCGAACTTTATTCCTGCCACCGGCGATGTGATCCAGAACTACATAGAACAGTTCGTCGCTAACTCCAGCAAGATGACGGCGGTGGGGGCATGCGGGCTTATTGTTACCGCACTGCTGCTGATGTACTCCATCGACAGTGCGCTCAACACCATCTGGCGGAGCAAAAAAGTCCGCCCGAAGGTTTACTCCTTTGCCGTCTACTGGATGATTTTAACTCTTGGCCCATTGCTGGCGGGGGCAAGCCTGGCGATCAGTTCCTACCTTCTTTCGCTGCGCTGGGCGACCGACTTAAACAGCGTGATCGATAACGTGCTGCGTATCTTCCCGCTGATTTTATCGTGGCTTTCGTTCTGGCTGCTCTATAGCGTGGTGCCAACCACGCGCGTACCCAACCGGGATGCCGTGGTGGGTGCGCTGGTAGCGGCGTTGCTTTTTGAGCTGGGCAAGAAAGGATTCGCGCTTTATATCACCATGTTCCCCTCTTATCAGCTGATTTACGGCGTGCTGGCGGTGATCCCCATTTTATTTGTCTGGGTTTACTGGACCTGGTGTATCGTCTTGCTTGGTGCCGAAATAACTGTCACTCTCGGCGTATACCGCGAACTTAAAAAAGCAGCAGAAGCTGAAAAACAATTAGAAGCAGACCAACCATGATTGCATTGATACAGCGCGTAACCCGTGCCAGCGTCACCGTGGAGGGAGAGGTGACGGGTGAAATTGGCCCAGGACTTTTGGTGTTGTTAGGTGTCGAAAAGGATGATGACGAACAAAAAGCGAACCGCTTATGCGAGCGCGTGCTGGGCTACCGCATATTCAGCGATGCGGAAGGCAAGATGAATCTGAACGTCCAGCAGGCGGGCGGCAGCGTGCTGGTGGTTTCCCAGTTTACGCTGGCAGCGGATACCGAGCGCGGCATGCGCCCGAGTTTCTCTAAAGGCGCGGCGCCGGATCGTGCAGAAGCACTTTACGAATACTTTGTTGAGCGTTGTCGCCAACAGGAAATGAATACGCAAACCGGACGATTCGCTGCAGATATGCAGGTCTCGCTGGTGAACGATGGCCCCGTCACATTCTGGCTTCAGGTATGAGCCAACTGGCGGCGTGGCCGCGGGTAACAAGAGAGAGTACAGCTATGTATCACCTTCGAGTACCGCAAACGGAAGAAGAGTTAGAAGCGTATTACCAGTTCCGCTGGGAAATGCTGCGCAAGCCACTGCATCAGCCAAAAGGATCTGAACGCGACGCCTGGGATGCGATGGCCCATCATCAGATGGTGATGGACGAAGAGGGCAACCTCGTCGCCGTCGGGCGACTGTATATCAACGCTGATAACGAAGCGTCGATTCGTTTTATGGCGGTTCACCCTTCCGTGCAGGATAAAGGGCTGGGGACGCTAATGGCGATGACGCTGGAGTCCGTCGCCCGTCAGGAAGGCGTTAAGCGCGTCACCTGTAGCGCCCGGGAAGATGCCGTGGAGTTTTTTGCCAAACTCGGTTTTGTTAACCAGGGTGAAATCACCGCTCCGCAAACCACGCCGATTCGCCACTTTTTGATGATCAAACCCATCGCCACGCTGGACGATATTCTTCATCGCGCGGACTGGTGCGGGCAGCTGCAGCAGGCCTGGTATGAACACATCCCTCTGAGTGAAAAGATGGGCGTGCGTATTCAGCAGTACACCGGGCAAAAATTCATTACCACCATGCCGGAAACCGGCAATCAGAACCCTCACCACACCCTGTTTGCCGGCAGCCTGTTTTCCCTGGCGACGCTCACCGGCTGGGGGCTGATCTGGCTAATGCTGCGCGAGCGGCATCTTGGCGGCACCATTATTCTGGCCGATGCCCACATTCGCTACAGCGCGCCGATCAGCGGCAAGCCGAGCGCGGTGGCTGACCTGGGCGCGCTGGGCGGCGATCTTGATCGTCTGGCACGTGGCCGCAAAGCGCGCGTGCAGATGCAGGTTGAGTTGTTCGGCGATGAAACGCCGGGCGCGGTGTTTGAAGGAACCTATATCGTTCTTCCTGCGAAGCCGTATGGCGCTTATGAAGAGGGTGGGAACGAGGAGGAGTAGTCTCTTCCGTTTTTATCGCCGGGCGGCACTGATCCGCCAGGCGATATCCCGCATCACGTCCCTCGCCGACTGACTCACGCCGCCAAGCTGAAAGAAACCGTGTATCACACCCAGCCACCGTTGGGCCGTGCACGTCACCCCCTGCTCTGAAAGATGCCGATACAGCATCTCGCCCTCATCACAGAGCGGATCATACTCAGCGGTAACAATATGCACTGGCGGAAGTCCGCAAAAATCATCCCGCCACAGTGGGCTGGCTTCTGGATGTTGGCGATCGGTGCTGGCCAGATACATTTCATACCCGCTGAGCAGGGTGTCGCGAGTGATGACATAATCCGCGCCGTTGAGAATATAGCTTTCAAAACGAGCCGTCGCGTCGAGCATTGGGTAGATCAGGATCAGCTGTGCTGGTTGCCAGACACCTTTCGCTTTGAGCCGCAGCGACGTCACCAGCGCCAGATGTGCCCCTGCACTGTCTCCGCAAAGGGTTATCCGGTTTCTGTTAACCCCAAGCCTGTCGGCATACTGCCAAACTAAATCTGCCCCTCTTTCAGCGTCGTCATGTGCGGCGGGGAAAAGATGTTCTGGCGCAAGCCGGTACTGCACCGCAACGATACGGCAGTTGCCTTTAAACGCCAGCTGGCGAAGCTGATTATCATGCGTTTCAAACCCACCGCTGACAAAACAACCGCCGTGATAGTAGATGGCTGCAGGTAAGGTTTCGGGTGCATTGAGAGGTGAAAACACCCGAAAGGTCATCTCCTCAAGAACGAGCGTTTCAACAAGGACGCGATTTTCAGTCTCACCGGCAAGTTCTGTGCTCGCAATGTACCCGGCTCTGCGGTCATCAATACTTTGCTTTCGCGGGGAGGGCCGTCCTGCCGCAATAAAATCCTGAACAAGCTTATTAATACCCTTTTCCAGCGCCATGGCTACGTCCTTACACTGTGTTTATATACAGCTTTATAGCCTGGTTTACGGCAGATGAAAACAGAGAAATTTGCGGGTGTGAACATTCTGGAAAGCGGCTCGCAAAACCTGCAACTACCTTGGCTATGCCCTTTAACTCTGTTTTTAATGTGGATATATTGCCTGAAAATTAACCGCAGATGATATACTAAGGTGATATATGAGTCTTTTGGCGGACCTTGATATGGGCAGAATACTTATCGATTTGTCTGATGACGTGATTCAACGTTTGGATAACCTCAAGCAATTGCGAAATCAACCACGTGCTGAACTGCTTCGCGAAGCGATTGAGCTGTATCTCGACCAGCAGAGTTCTTCTGTTATCCGAAATGCGCTTGGTCTGTGGGGAGACAGAAAAGAGGACGGGCTTGAGTATGAACGCAAGCTGCGTGAGGAGTGGTAATCATGGAGCACATGGCAGTGTTTGATACCAATATTCTCATTGATCTCTTCAACAACCGTGTTGAAGCTGCGGATGCGATTGAGCATACCGCGTCGCATCGTGCCATCAGCTTAATTACCTGGATGGAAGTGATGGTGGGCGCTCGCAGGCATGGTCATGAAGCGAAAACGGCAGCCGTGATGGGCGCTTTTGAAATTATTGATGTGTCTCGGGATATCGCGGAAAGAAGCGTTTTACTACGTGAGAAGCATGGGATGAAACTGCCTGATGCTATCATCCTGGCTACAGCGCAGAGCAGAAAATGTCCGTTGATTTCTCGCAACACGAAAGATTTTGCGGGTATTGACGAGGTCCTTACGCCTTACCAGGTGTAGGCCGGGCAAGCTCGCGCCGCCCGGCACTCTCACAGGAGATTACTCCCCTTCACCCGGGAACAGGAACGGGTTGATCGAGCTGCGGGCAAAGCCCTCCTGCTCCATCTTCGCATCCAGAATCAGCGAGGCGAGATCGTCCGCCACCGCTTCGACTTTCGGGTCTTTTTCCTGATACAGGATCTTCAGGTAGGTTCCGCAATCGCCGCAGCTTTCGGCTTTCACCGCCGCGTCTTCATTTTCCAGCGACCAGTAGTTGAGATCGCGAGTCTGCTCGCAGTTGCTGCACTTCACGCGCACCACGTGCCACTCGGTTTCACACAGGTTGCAGTGCAGGTAGCGCAGCCCCTGCGTGGTCCCAATCTGCACCATGCTGGAGACCGGCATTGAGCCGCACACCGGGCAGAACTGGCGCGCTTCGCCGTATTCGGCCCGGGCTTTGCCCGGGATCAGGCTCGCCATTTGCGCCCAGTAGAGCGACAGCGCGGCCCAGATAAACGGCGCTTTATCGCTGCTGACCAGCGAGAAGTCGGAGGCAAACAGCGCGCTCGCCATCTCTTCCAGCTCCAGGTCAGAGGCTTTTTCCAGGTTCTCAATGACAGCCAGCGCCGTGCCGCTCATTTCCGGCTTCAGCTCGGCAATCAGCGAATGCAGCAGCTTATGCCAGTGCTTGTCGCGCGGCAGGACGTGAATATCCAGCGGCGGCTTGCCCTGCTCGTTAGCTTCTTTGATGCGCGCGGTCAGGTCCATTTGCAGCGGGTGGTCGTACAGCACCACCTCCTGCGCATGGGCGACCAGCGCGGCAAAACGCAGAAAATCGCCCAGCGGGTTGTTCTCTGCCAGCTCGCGCAGACGCTCTGCGCGGCGGTTGTAGAGGTTCTTGAGTCTGGGGAATAACAACGGCGGAATATACTCCGCCGTACGTTTCTCGCTCGACCCCAGCTCATCTTGCGGGATTATGCGAATACTCATTCAGATGACTTTTCCTGTTTCTGGCGGACTTCACGGTACCAGCGCGGGTGATGTTTCTTCGCCCACGTTTTGGTTACCCATCCTTCCACCATCGCGGTAATGGTGCCTTTCACCCAGAGGGCGGCGTAAATATGCACCATGATAACCACAATTAACGCCACTGCGGCAAATGAATGCAGCATTAGCGCAAATCGGATCACCGGGATTGAGAAAGCAGGCGCAAAGTACGGACGCCAGATGATCACGCCGCTCACCAGCAACAGGACCAGGAAGATAATCGCCGCCCAGAATACGCATTTCTGGCCGAAGTTATAACGCCCGGTATCACCCACTTCCTCGTTGACGACGATCTTACGAATATTCTTCGCCCAAAAGATATCATCCCGATTGATTAGGTTATGGTGCCAGTAGCGGAAAAACATGATGATAAACGAGGCAAACATCACCACCCCCACGAACGGGTGAAGGATGCGCGCCAGCTGCGGCGTGCCCAGGATCTGCATCAGCCAGTTGAAGGAGGGGAAGAAGAACCCCAGCCCGCTTATCGCCGCCAGCATGAAGCAGAAGGCGGTGACCCAGTGGTTGATGCGTTCCGGCGCGGTGTAGCGCACGATGGTGTCACGTTTTCTCATTTGCGCACCTCGTCTTTCTCTTCATGCAGATTGTCGTCTTCCTCTTCCGCACGGTTCGGACCGACGCCGACGTAGTGGAAGATGCTCGCTGCGAAGGTGGCAGCAAAGCCCACCGCGGCCAGCGGTTTCCAGATGCCTTTCCAGAACTTCACGGTGGCGCTGATTTCCGGGTTCTCCGGCAGGCCGTGATACAGGTTCGGCTTGTCGGCGTGGTGCAGCACGTACATCACGTGCGTACCGCCAACCCCGGCCGGATCGTACAGGCCCGCGTTGTCGTAACCACGGGTTTTCAACTCGCCCACGCGCTCTGCCGCCAGCGTTTTCATATCCTCTTTGGAGCCAAAGTGGATAGCGCCGGTTGGGCAGGTCTTCACGCATGCAGGCTCCTGGCCCACGTTAACGCGGTCAACGCACAGGGTACATTTGTAGACGCGGTTGTCTTCCGGGTTCATGCGCGGCACGTCGAACGGACAGCCCGCGATGCAGTAGCCGCAGCCAATGCACTGCTCGGACTGGAAGTCGACGATGCCGTTGGCATACTGAATGATAGCCCCTTCTGACGGACACGCCTTCAGGCAGCCCGGATCCGCGCAGTGCATACAGCCGTCTTTGCGGATAAGCCATTCCAGCTTGTCGTTCTGCTCCACTTCCGAGAAACGCATTACCGTCCAGGACTTGGCGGTCAGGTCTGCCGGGTTGTCGTACACCCCGACGTTGTGACCCACTTCGTCACGGATGTCGTTCCACTCAGAGCAGGCCACCTGACAGGCTTTACAGCCGATACAGGTGGTCACGTCGATCAGCTTCGCCACTTCCTGCTGGTGGTCCCGCGCCTGAGGCGCGGGCGTGAAACCGTTAGTCGCGGAACGACGGATAATGTCTTGAGATTGATAAGCCATAAGTCGTCTCCGTTACACCTTTTCCACGTTCACGAGGAAGGCCTTAAACTCCGGCGTCTGCGTGTTCGCATCGCCGACGAACGGCGTCAGGGTGTTCGCAATGAACCCTTTCTTCGCCACGCCCTCATAGCCCCAGTGAATTGGGATGCCGATGGTATCCACCTGCTGACCGTGAACGTTCAGCGTGCGAATACGCTTGGTCACCACCGCCTTGGCCTTGATGTAGCCGCGGTTAGAGGAGACCTTCACGGTATCGCCATGGGCAATGCCGAGCTTGTTCGCCAGCTTCTCGCCGATCTCCACAAACTGTTCCGGCTGCGCGATGGCGTTAAGCAGCGCGTGCTTGGTCCAGTAGTGGAAGTGTTCGGTCAGACGGTAAGTGGTGCCCACGTAGGGGAACTTGTCTTTTTTACCCAGCGCTTCAAAGTCGCCCTTGAAGATACGCGCTGCCGGGTTAGAGACCACGTTCGGGTGCAGCGGGTTGGTGCCCAGCGGCGTCTCAAACGGCTCGTAGTGTTCCGGGAACGGACCTTCCGCCATCTTATCGATAGCAAACAGGCGGCCCATCCCTTCAGGCTGCATGATAAACGGCCCAACGTCGCTGCCCGGTGCGGCAGTGCTGTAGTCCGGAATATCCACGCCGCCCCATTTCGCGCCGTCCCACTTCAGCAGCTGACGCTTCGGATCCCACGGGTTACCCTGCGGGTCAGCGGAGGCACGGTTATAGAGGATGCGGCGGTTCAGCGGCCATGCCCATGCCCAGCCCAGCGTATTGCCGAGGCCTGACGGGTCGGCGTTATCGCGGTTGGCCATCTGGTTGCCTTTCGGCGTCCAGCTACCGGCAAAGATCCAGCAGCCGCTCGAGGTCGTACCATCATCACGCAGATGCGCGAAGGTGCTGAGCTGATCGCCTTTCTTAGCCAGCACGGTACCGGTGGCCGGGTCAATAACGTCCGCCAGCGCCTTACCGTTGCTCTCCATCGCCACTTCTTCCGGCGCAGGATTTTCCGGCGTCGAGTAGTTCCAGGTCATGTTCAGCACCGGCTCAGGGTTCGCGCCGCCTTCTGCCGCATACATCTTACGCAGGCGTAAGAAGATACCGGCCAGGATCTCGCCGTCGTTCATGGCGATGCCCGGGGCATCCGCGCCTTTCCAGTGCCACTGCAGCCAGCGGCCGGAGTTGACGATAGAACCGTTCTCTTCCGCGAAGCAGGTAGACGGCAGGCGGAACACTTCGGTCTGAATCTTCGACGGATCGACGTCGTTCGACTCGCCGTGGTTCTGCCAGAAGGTCGAGGTCTCGGTGTTGAGCGGGTCAATCGTCACCAGGAACTTCAGCTTCGAGAGGGATTCAACAACCTTGTTCTTGTTCGGGAACGACGCCACCGGGTTAAAGCCCTGGCAGATATAGCCGTTGACCTGGCCCTGGTGCATCATTTCGAAGTACTGGAGAACGTCGTAACCTTTGTCCCACTTCGGCAGCCAGTCAAAGCCCCAGCTGTTTTCCGCCGTCGCTTTGTCGCCGTAGAAGGCTTTCATCAGCGAGACGAAGAACTTCGGATAGTTGCCCCAGTAGTTCACCTGGCCTTCGAGCAGCGGTTTTGGCGTGCTGGCCGTCAGGTAGGTCTGCAGGTCAGTCTGTTTCTCGCTCGGCAGGTTCATGTAACCCGTCAGGCTCTGCGACAGCAGGCCGAGGTCGGTCAGACCCTGGATATTAGAGTGACCGCGCAGGGCGTTCACGCCGCCGCCTGCCATCCCCATGTTGCCGAGCAGCAGCTGCACCATTGCCATGGTACGGATGTTCTGCGCGCCGATGGAGTGCTGCGTCCAGCCGAGTGCATACAGGAACGACGCGGTTTTGTCCTTCGCGCTGGTCTCCGCGATCAGCTCGCAGACCTTCAGGAAGTCTGCTTTCGGCGTGCCGCAAATGTTCTCGACAACGTCCGGCGTGTAGCGGGAAACGTGCTCTTTCAGCAGGTTCCATACGCAGCGCGGGTGTTGAAGAGTGGTGTCGCGCTTCGCAAAGCCTTTCTCATCCAGCTCGTAGTTCCAGCTGGTTTTGTCGTACTTGCGTTTTTCCGCGTCATAACCGCTGAACAGGCCATCTTCGAAGTGGTAATCCTCACGCACGATCAGGCTGGCGTTGGTATAGGCTTCGGTGTACTCGCGGTTATATTTTTCGTTGGTCATCAGGTACAGCAGTACGCCTGACAGGAAAGTGATGTCAGTACCTGAACGAATAGGGGTGTAGAAATCCGCCACTGACGCAGTACGCGTAAAGCGGGGATCGATCACAATCAGTTTCGCACCGTTGTGGATTTTGGCTTCCATCGCCCAGCGGAACCCGACAGGGTGCGCTTCAGCGGCGTTACCGCCCATCACCACAATGAGGTTGGCGTTCTTGATGTCGACCCAGTGGTTGGTCATCGCACCGCGACCAAATGTTGGAGCAAGACTTGCTACCGTTGGTCCGTGTCAGACACGCGCCTGGTTGTCGACCGCGAGCATACCGAGTGCGCGCGTGAATTTCTGGGTTAAATAGCCGGTTTCGTTGCTGGAGGCAGAAGCACACAGCATCCCGGTGGAGAGCCAGCGGTTGACCGTAACGCCGTCGGCGTTCTTCTCAATAAAGTTGGCATCGCGGTCTTCTTTAATATGTTTTGCGATGCGGTCAAACGCCTCTTCCCAGCTGATTTGCTGCCATTTATCGGAGCCAGGTGCGCGATATTCCGGGAATTTCAGACGGCTTTCGGAGTGGATAAAGTCCACCAGACCGGCCCCTTTCGGGCACAGCGCGCCGCGGTTGACCGGATGGTCCGGGTCGCCTTCGATATGGAAAATAGACGCTTTGGCGTTTTTCGCACCGTCGCCGAGGCTATACATCAACAGCCCACAGCCGACGGAGCAGTACGTACAGGTGTTACGGGTTTCGCGGGTGCGCAGCAGTTTGTACTGCCGCGTTTCCGCCAGCGCTACGCCGGGCGCAAAGCCCAGTGCCGCCGCCGTGGTGCCTGCCATACCGCCAGCGCAGATCTTAAAGAACTGCCTTCTGCTGACCTGCATGGGTCACTCCTTGTTCGACATTGCTTATATATGTAGTTTTAACTTCGCGGTTGAGAATTGACCGCAAAGGAGAAAAATTTGCGTTAATCCCTCATTTCTCCGAGGGATATCATCAGAATACCACAATGTCGGTATACCTGTTCCAACGGCGTTAATACAAAGTGAACGTATTATCACTGTGTTGATTATAAAGTG
Organism: Enterobacter cloacae complex sp. P42RS; assembly: GCF_014930595.1. Classification (NCBI taxonomy): domain Bacteria; kingdom Pseudomonadati; phylum Pseudomonadota; class Gammaproteobacteria; order Enterobacterales; family Enterobacteriaceae; genus Enterobacter; species Enterobacter cloacae complex sp. P42RS. The sequence goes on along the minus strand of NZ_JADBRK010000018.1, from coordinate 55,755 downwards.
TGACACTGATCACACTATAAGCTCTGCATGTTAAAGGGGTGTAGCGGGGGCCGGGTTGCACCTCTTCTTAATGAGTAGGACAATGAGTGTCGAAAAGTTGATCCATACTATGCGTAAGGCCTGCGGTTTATGCTGCAATAGCAGGCCTACTTCCGTGGTTGTTCAGGAATACCGCTGTGTCTAAACAAAACCGTGCTACCCGCTCATCGCCACTGCCTGCGGGCATTGTGGAAATGTCGGTACGCAGACCGCCCCGCATTACCCATGCCACACCCGATTTTCTGGCTGAAGAAGTGCCCGTTGCCCTCGTTTACAACGGTATTTCGCACGTGGTGATGATGGCCTCACCCAAAGATCTCGAACTGTTCGCCATCGGTTTTTCCCTTTCGGAAGGCATCATTTCGCACCCGCAGGAGATCTACGGCATGGACGTGGTTCAGGCGTGTAACGGTCTTGAAGTGCAAATCGAACTCTCCAGCCGCCGCTTTATGGGGCTGAAAGAGCGCCGCCGCGCGCTGGCCGGGCGTACCGGGTGCGGTGTCTGTGGTGTTGAGCAGCTTAATGATATTGGCAAGCCCGTTGCGCCACTGCCGTTTACCCAGACCTTCAATCTGGCGCATCTCGACCGTGCGCTGGAAAATCTCAACGATGTTCAGCCCATCGGCCAACTGAGCGGCTGCACGCACGCGGCGGCGTGGGTATTGCCGTCAGGAGATATTGCTGGAGGGCATGAGGACGTGGGCCGCCACGTCGCGCTCGACAAGCTATTAGGCCGTCGTGCGGGGGAAAGCGATCTCTGGCAGCAGGGCGCGGCGCTTGTTTCCAGCCGCGCCAGCTATGAGATGGTGCAGAAGTCCGCGATGTGCGGCGTGGAGATTCTGTTTGCGGTGTCGGCGGCAACCACGCTGGCGGTGGAGGTGGCGGAGCGCTGCAATCTGACGCTGGTGGGGTTCTGCAAGCCGGGCAGGGCGACGATTTATACCCATCCGCAGCGGTTAATGGTTGATCAGTAATTTTGAACGATAATAGCAAATCCTTCCGCTTTTAGTTGTTCAGTATGAGGGCTAGTATTTATCTCATCAAGGCACGGTGCCTTACCTAAACAACTTAATGAAAGGGTTTATATCATGAAAAGCATCAAAACTTTTGTCGCTGTAATCGCTCTGGCTGCTTCTTTCAGTTCTTTCGCTGCACAAACAGTGACCGCCTCTGCCTCCACCATTGATAGCGCAGAAGCGAAAATCGCGGCTCAGGCTCAGGAAGCGGGCGCGTCATCCTACAAAATTACCCAGGCGTTCACCGGTAACCGCGTACACATGACCGCTGAACTGAACAAATAATTTCGCTATACCGTCGAAAGAGCGCCCCTGGGGCGCTTTTTTAGTTTATACCCGCCAGACGCAGCAGCGCCGTCACCACCGCCGCCGCGACGATCACCACAATTAACGGCATTTTTCGCCATGCCAGGAACACCGCGAACCCCACGCCCAGCACGCGCGCCATGCCCGCAAAATGTTCCCCTTCATAAAACGTGGTCGCCAGCGCGACGGAGAACAGCAAAACGGTAGCCGCATCGGAAAGCAGCGCCTGCGAACGTTCAGAAAGCGCCAGCCGGTTGCCCAGCTTTGCCCCGCCGAGACGCATCAGGTAGGTTCCGGCAGAAAGAATGGCGATGCCGAGAATAAAAAACGTCATGTTTCCCATTATTTTTTCCTCGCAGCGAGACCGAGTAACGAAAGCAGAACCGGTAAACCCACCGGGGCAAACGGCACGGCAGCCAGTGATAGCGCGGCACCGCTGCAGGCGCGGATCAGCGTGGTACGGTTTTTAAACGCGGGTACCACTAACGCCAGCAGGATCGCCGGAAACACCGCGTCCAGCCCGATGGTCTCCGGGTCCGGCAGCAGTTTACCGACCATGGCACCCAGCAGCGCCCCCACCGGCCAGATAATCGCCACGCCTAAACCGCACAGCCAGTAGGCCGCTTTACGCTGCTCGGGCGTTTTTTGCGACAGGCCAAACACCACGCTTTCATCGTTCATGATGTGACAGCCGAGATAGCTCAAACCCCGTTTGCCCACCAGTTCACGCACCGTCACGCCAAACGGCACATGGCGCGCGTTGACCAGCAAACCGGCGGCCGCTGCCGCCAGCGGGTTACCTCCGCTTGCCACAATGCCGATAAACATAAACTCGGATGCGCCTGCCAGCACCGTGAGGGAAAGCACAAACGGCACCCACAGCGGAAAACCGTAGGCCATCGCCAGGGAGCCGTAAGACATGCCGACCACGCCTACCGCGAGGCAGACCAAAATTATCGCTTTTATCGTGTCGCCTTTCAGGCAAGAGAGGGGATTCTTCATATCATTTTAGCCATATCGAACGTATTTCCATTATAATGAACGCATCACAATCGTTTTACAAGATGAACGAATCGTTCGTTATAGAGAGAAAGAGGCCGTTTTTATGACGCAGCCAATCAGCGTGATCGCCAAAAGCCTGGTGCGGGAACGCCTGCGAACCGGGCTGTCACTGGCGGAAATTGCCCGCCGTGCCGGGATCGCCAAATCTACGCTTTCTCAGCTGGAGTCTGGCAACGGCAATCCTAGCCTGGAAACGCTCTGGTCGCTTTGCGTGGCGCTGGATATCCCATTTGCCCGGTTACTGGAGCCGCAGCAGCCCGTCACGAAGGTGATCCGCCGCGGCGAGGGCACCAAGGTGGTTGCCGGGCAGGCAAACTACGAGGCGATTTTGCTGGCGGCGTGTCCGCCGGGCGCGCGTCGTGATATCTATCTGCTGCTGACGCAGCCGGGCGCAGATCGTATTTCCCAGCCGCATCCGCCGGGGTCGGTTGAGCATATTATCGTGACCCAGGGGCGGGCGATGGTCGGCCTGATCGACGCCGCGGAAGAACTCAGCCCGGGCGATTACATTTGCTACCCTGCCGATCAGCCGCATATCTTTAAGGCGCTGGAGCCAGACACCCACGCCCTTCTGGTGGCGGAACAAAATTAACGAAGATACGGAAAATCATGTCGCTCAAAGCCATTGCTAAAGAACTGGGGCTGTCCGTCACTACCGTCAGCCGCGCCCTCAACGGGTATGACGATGTTTCTGCTGAGACGCGCGCCCGCGTGGAGGCGGAGGCTCAGCGCCGTGGCTACCGACCTAACACCTTCGCCCGCCGCCTCAAGATGGGTAAAATCGACGCCGTCGGGCTGGTCTTTCCCGTACACCCTGTTCCGCTCAATAACAGCGTATTTATGGACATGGTCGGCGAAATTAGCCACGAACTGGCGCGACATGAGATCGACTTATTGCTCATCGCCGACGACGATCTGGCCGATAAGCACAGCTATATGCGCATGGTGCAAAGCCGCCGCGTCGACGCGCTGATCGTGGCGCACACGCTGGATCACGATCCGCGTCTTGAGCAACTTCAGGCCGCCGGGTTCCCCTTTCTGGCGCTCGGGCGCAGCCAGCTGCCGCAGCCGTACGCGTGGTTTGACTTCGACAACTATGCCGGTACGCATCAGGCCACCCGCTGGCTGATCGAGAAAGGCCATCAGCGCATTGCGCTACTGGGCGAGATCAATAATCAGGCATTCATCACCCAGCGTCGTCATGGCTATCTGGACGCGCTGCGGGAAGCCGGGCTTTCCAGCGAATGGCTGCGCGCCATGCCCCCTTCGCGTCGCGTGGGGTATGCCACCACGAAAGAACTTCTCTCCCTGCCGCAGCCGCCCACGGCCATCATTACCGACTGCAACACCCACGGCGACGGCGCGGCGATGGCGCTGGCGGAACTGGGCCGCCTGACAGGCGAGAACGCCGTTGCGCTGGTGGTTTATGACGGACTTCCGCAGGACAGCATCGTTGATGCTGACGTGGCGGCAGTGATCCAGTCCACTCGTCAGGGCGTCGGGAAACAGATTGCCGATATGGTGCGCCAGCTGATTAACGGCGACGACGTCGAACGGCTCCAGGTGCTCTGGCAGCCCGAATTCTTCCCGGGCCAGACGGCCTAAACCGCGTAAATTTCCAAACCCGATCACAGATCCGAAACGTTTTGGTTTGTATCCGAAACGTTTCGGATCAACACTCAAGGCATCCCGACGACAGGAGATGTCTGATGCAAGATGCCATTTTACGACTCGAAAGCACCACGGTTGACGTGGTGATAAAAACCCAACCGTTCGCCGAAATTCTCTACTGGGGGCCGCACCTTCAGCACTTTTCGCCGCAGAATGTCGCTACGCTGGCGCGGCCGGTGGCAAACGGCAGGCTGGATGTGGACTCCCCGGTAACGCTGATGGCCGAGCTGGGGCACGGGCTGTTTGGCTCGCCCGGTATTGAGGGGCATCGCCAGGGGCTGGACGGTTCCCCGGTGTTTAAAACCACGCAGGTGCAGCAGGACGTAAACACCCTGACGATAACCGCCGAAGATGGATGCGCGGGCCTGCGTCTGACCAGCGAGCTGACGCTGGAGGCCAGCGGCGTGCTGGTGGTGCGCCATGGAGTAACCAACCTGAAAGCGCTGGCGTGGCAGGTGGACCGATTCGCCGTCACGCTGCCGGTGGCCGAGCGCGCGCAGGAGGTTATGGCCTTTCACGGACGCTGGATCAGGGAATTTCAGCCGCACCGCGTCACGCTTGAACACGACAGCTTTGTCATTGAAAACCGTCGGGGTAAAACGTCCCACGAACATTTTCCGGCGCTGATCGCCGGTACGCCATCGTTCAGCGAAATGCAGGGCGACGTCTGGGGCGTGCATCTGGGCTGGAGCGGCAACCACCGCCTGCGCGCCGAAGCGAAAACCGATGGTCGCCGTTATATACAGGCCGAAGCGCTCTACCTGCCGGGTGAAATGGCGATTGAAGAGGGCGAAACGCTCTGGACGCCGCGCCTGTATGCCAGCTACTCCCCGCACGGGCTGAACGGCATGAGCCAGCAGTTGCACCGCTACCTGCGCGACAGCATCATCCGCTTCCCGGAAAACAAACCGCGCCCGGTACACCTCAATACCTGGGAGGGGATCTACTTCAGCCACGATCCGGAGTACATCATGCGCATGGCCGATGAGGCCGCCGCGCTGGGCGTGGAGCGCTTTATCATTGACGACGGCTGGTTCAAAGGCCGCAACGACGACCATGCCGCGCTGGGCGACTGGTACCTGGATGAGAAAAAATACCCGAACGGCCTGACGCCGGTAATCAGTCACGTTAAACGGCTCGGCATGGAGTTTGGCATCTGGATCGAGCCGGAGATGATTAACCCGGATTCCGATCTGTATCGCGCGCATCCTGACTGGGTGCTGGCGCTGCCGGGCTATCCCCAGGCGACCGGACGGCACCAGCTGGTGCTTAATCTCAACATCCCAGAGGCCTTTGATTATCTTGTGGAGCGCATGAGCTGGCTGCTGGGCGAGCACGAGGTTGACTACGTGAAATGGGACATGAACCGCGAGCTGGTGCAGCCCGGGCACAACGGTAAAGCCGCCGCCGACGCGCAGACCCGCCAGTTTTACCGCCTGCTGGACGTGCTGGGCGAGCGTTTTCCGCACATTGAATTTGAGTCCTGCTCCTCCGGCGGGGGGCGAATCGATTATGAAGTGCTGACCCGCAGCCACCGCTTCTGGGCTTCCGACAACAACGACGCGCTGGAGCGCAACACGATCCAGCGCGGCATGAGCTATTTCTTCCCGCCGGAGGTGATGGGGGCGCATATCGGTCATCATAAATGTCACGCTACCTTCCGCCAGCACAGCATCGCTTTCCGTGGGCTGACGGCGCTGTTTGGGCATATGGGGCTGGAGTTGGATCCGCTCACCGTCGATGCGCAGGAGCGTGAGGGCTATCGCCATTATGCCGCGCTGTATAAGCGGTGGCGTGAGGTGATTCATCACGGTACCCAATGGCGCGTGGACATGCCGGATGCCACCACGCTGGCGCAGGGTATAGTGAGTGAAGACAAAGCGCAGGGGCTGTTTATGGTCAGCCAGCTCGCGATGCCGGATTACACCCTGTTGATGCCGCTGCGCATGCCGGGGCTAGACGCCAGCGCGCAGTACCGCATCACGCTGCTGGATCACCCGAACATTCAGATCACGGGCGAGGGCGGGCACACCATGCGCAAGCTGCCGGCGTGGATGGAAGCCCCGCAAACGGCAAGCGGCGAATGGCTGATGCGGGCGGGTATTGCGCTGCCGATTCTGGATCCGGAAACCGCCATTCTGATTGGCGTAGATCGCGTGTAAAGGTGACGGGCCGGGCAGCCGGCCCCCCGTTGAGGATAAAAATAATGAACACAACAACCTGTACCCACAAAGACAACCCCAATTTCTGGATCTTCGGGCTGTTCTTCTTTCTCTACTTCTTCATCATGGCCACCTGCTTTCCGTTCCTGCCGATTTGGCTGTCGGACATCATTGGCCTGAATAAAACCCATACCGGGATTGTCTTCTCCTGCATCTCGCTGTCGGCCATCGCGTTCCAGCCGGTGCTGGGCGTTATTTCGGACAAGCTGGGGCTGAAAAAACACCTGCTGTGGATAATCTCGGTGCTGCTGTTTCTGTTCGCGCCGTTTTTCCTGTACGTCTTCGCGCCACTGTTGAAAACCAATATCTGGCTGGGCGCGCTGAGCGGCGGGTTGTATATCGGCTTTGTTTTTTCAGCCGGATCCGGGGCCATTGAGGCCTACATTGAACGCGTGAGCCGCAACAGCCTCTTTGAATACGGCAAGGCGCGCATGTTTGGCTGCCTCGGCTGGGGCTTGTGCGCCTCAACGGGCGGCATCCTGTTCGGCATCGATCCGTCGTATGTTTTCTGGATGGGATCGGCGGCGGCACTTTTGCTGATGCTGTTGCTGGTGGTCGCGAAACCGAAGCCCAACCAGACGGCGCAGGTGATGAACGCCCTGGGTGCGAACCAGCCGCAGATCACCGCTAAAACCGTGTTCAACCTGTTCCGCCAGCGCAGAATGTGGATGTTCATCCTGTACGTGATTGGCGTGGCCTGCGTGTATGACGTTTTCGACCAGCAGTTTGCCACCTTCTTTAAAACCTTCTTCGCCACGCCGCAGGAAGGGACCCGTGCCTTTGGTTTTGCCACCACGGCGGGGGAGATTTGTAACGCCATCATCATGTTCTGCTCGCCGTGGATCATTAACCGCATCGGCGCGAAGAACACGCTGCTGATCGCCGGGGTGATTATGGCGACGCGCATTATCGGCTCGTCGTTTGCCACCACCGCCGTGGAGGTCATCGCCCTCAAGATGCTGCACGCCCTGGAAGTCCCGTTCCTGCTGGTGGGGGCATTCAAATACATTACCGGAGTGTTTGATACGCGCCTGTCGGCCACCATCTATCTGATTGGTTTTCAGTTTGCCAAACAGTCGGCAGCGATTTTCCTCTCCGCCTTTGCCGGAAATATGTATGACCGGATCGGCTTTCAGGAGACGTATCTGATGCTGGGCTGTTTCGTGCTGGCGATTACGGTGGTATCGGCGTTTACGCTGAGCAGCAGGCGGGAGATTGCTGCACGAAGTAACACGGTGGAGGCGAACCAGGCATAGGCGCTGTAAAACGACGAAACCCACCAGAGGTGGGTTTCATAAATCGCTTTGCCTATGGTGTACGCAACCAGAACCTATAAAAAGGGGAAGTAGACAGTACAGGCTTTCAGGACCAAATTCTAACGGTTGAAGGATCCACCGTCAACTGTATCTACAGGTCTATGGTATGCTTCGGCACATCGTTCTGGGAGCACGAATAAATGCCGCAAGCTACTAATTACAAACCGATTATTTCATTGATCTCATCAATACGCTTGGACGGATATCGCACAACGTTTCGTCCGAATAATGAATGCGAATTATACGGCATATACATCTGGTCTCAGCATGCAGCAGCGTCCATTTATCCTCTCCTCCAAAACCTTGAGATCTCTTTAAGAAACGCCGTCGACAGAGAAGCCAGGGTGAGATTTGGCGATATGTGGTGGGAAACGATTCACTGCACAAAAGACCGGGATGAGTGTCATTTCTATAAAAACATCGAAAAGGCTAAAGAGTGCCTTACCCGGGAATGGCGCAAAAAAGAGATGAGGCGCAGGCGAGGAGCTTATGCTCAGGTGCAACCGGTCCCGGAATGGAGTCACGATCGTATTATTGCCTCAACGGATTTTAGTACCTGGCATTATGTTTTGAATAATGAGTTTAACGCTCCCGCACCGCGAGATAATCACGGATATTTATGGCCAAAATCATTGAGTAAAGTCTTTAAAAATTACGCCAGAATCAACACGAACCCGCAAAAAGTCAGAAAAACGCTGATCGATCTCATCTTTGAACTGAGAGAGTATCGCAACCGTATTTCCCATCACGAACCTATCTGGGTTAAAGCGCCAAACGTGAATGACGCAAGAACGGCGATTGATACGATAAGAGTCAAGATAAACAAGATTGAACTTATCATCGAAGCCCTTGATATTAATCTGCTTAAGGTGATGAAAAAGGTAGGGCTGTTTGAGAATGCCAGACGCGTTTGCTCACTAGAAGAGCTCAATATCTATCGTTATACGAAACCGTTTTGTGCGTTATCGCCCGAGCAGATTGCCGTTATCGAACAGTACTGTCACGATGCGAAAGAGAGGAACGAAACCATCATCTGGGAGCATGATACGGTAGTTTATGGATTGAGAACCTTGCGCTAAAAGCAGGTGACGCGTGCGTTCCATCACCTGCTTTGCCGTTACGCTAAGTAAAACACTTCTTTCAGTTCCGAACTCACCGGGCTGTTATCCGGGTTCGACGGCATGACGTCAGCCATATATTTCCACCAGCGCTGGCACACGTCGGTATTCGCCACCGCGTTCCAGCGCTCCTCCGACTCAATCTCCACCGTCGCAAACAGCAGGTTGCGTGCTTTATCGAGGTAAATGGCGTAGTGGTGCGCGCCGTGGGTTTTCAGCACCGCATCCAGTTCGGGCCAGATCGGATTGTGGCGACGCGCGTACTCATCGTGCGCATCCGGGTTTATCTGCATCACAAACGCTTTGCGGATCATAATGCCTCCAGGTACAGCTCGCGGACCTCGTCGCGGCTGGCGGTGCGCGGGTTGCACGGCGCACACGGATCGGCGAGGGCTTTATCCAGCCAGCCTTCGATATCGGCTTTGGTGACGCCGAGCTGGCTGAAGCCTGACGGAATGCCGACGCGGGCGCTCAGGTCGCGAATCGCCTGAATGGCGGACATGCTTGCGGCTTCATCGCTCATCCCGCGGGTATCGACGCCCATTGCCTGCGCCACGCGGGCAAAACGCGCGACCGCGTTCGGGCGGTTAAAGTTTTCGATGATCGGCAGTAGGATGGCGTTGCACACGCCATGCGGCAGGTTGTGCGTTGCGCCCGGCTGGTGCGCCAGAGCATGTACCAGCCCCAGCCCGGCGCTGTTAAACGCCATACCTGCCAGGTACTGACCAAACGCCATCTGCTCGCGCGCTTCCAGGTTATGACCGTCGTCGACCGCTTTCGGCAGCCAGAGATTAATCAGGCGAATCGCTTCCAGCGCGTTGGCATCGGTCAGCGGGTGCGCGCCAACGGACACGTAGGCTTCAATGGCGTGCGTTAACGCATCCATACCGGTCGCGGCGGTCACCGGGGCCGGAATATCAAGCATCACGCTGGCATCGTCCACGGCAATATCCGGGATGATGTTCGGGTCGATAATCACCTCTTTCACCTGACGAGCGGAGTCGATGATCACTGCGTTGCTGGTCATCTCTGCCGCGGTGCCTGCGGTAGTGTTAATCGCCACCAGCGGCACGCCTGCGTTTTTCACCTTGCCGACGCCGGAGTAATCGGTAGACGGGCCTGGATTAGCGGTGAGGATTTTAATCGCCTTGGCGGTATCAATCGGGCTGCCGCCGCCAAAGGCGATGATGTAATCACACTCCGCGTCCCGGTAAGCCGCAAATCCTTTTTGCACCAGCGCTTCCGTCGGGTTCGGAAACACCTCATCGAACAGGTGATATGACATTTGATGGGCGTCCAGCGCGGTAAACAGGCTGTCGAGCAGGCCCAGTTTCACCAGTTGGCCGTCGGTGACAATCAGCGCTTTGCCCCACTGCCTGGTCGCCACCAGGGTGACCATATCGCCGATTGCACCCGCGCCATGCAGGCTAATTTTGGGAAGTGCCAACATAAAGCTCATGATAATTCTCCTTAACTATCGCCTGTGGCGTTACGCGTATAAATCCAGGGCCGACTGCATCGGGGTAACGCCAAAACGTTTGCCCAGCGCGATCAGCTCTTCCCGGGTGATGGTCTGCTTCATGCCGCCCATGGAGTAGACCTTCACCAGCACCTCCGCGGATTTCTCGGCGGTGTCGATCAGGCCGAAGGTTTCATCCAGCGTCGGACCGCTGCCGAAGACGCCGTGGAACGGCCACAGCACCAGCGAATGTTTTTGCATATCTTTGGCGGTCGCCTGGCCGATCTCGTCGGTACCCGGCACCATCCACGGCAGAATGCCGACGCCGTCCGGGAACACCACCAGACACTCGGTACTGCCTTCCCACAGCTTGCGGGTAAAGAAATCAGAATTATTTTCCAGCACGTAGGTCAGGGCGATCAGGTTAGTGGCGTGGCAGTGCATGATGACGCGGTCTTTGCCGTTGGTCGCCTTGATGCGCTCGCAGTGGGAGAGGAAGTGCGCCGGCAGTTCAGAGGTCGGCACCGCGTCGTCCGTTAGCCCCCACAGAATGTGGTAGCCCGCGCCGTCGCTGTCTACCCTCACGACGCCGAGATTGGCTTCCGGGTCCAGCTGAACGTTACGGAAGAACTTGCCGGAACCGGTAACGATAAACGGCGTGTTGGCGAGCAGCGGCATCGGCTGACTCAGGGCAATATAGCGCGGCTTCTGGTGAAAATCGGCGGCGTAGGGCTCGATGTCCGCATCGTCCAGGCGCAGCGTGAGGTTGCCGCCGTTGCGCTCGTCCCAGCCCTTCAGCCAGGCGTCGGAGGTGGCTTTGATCATGCCCTGGACGAACCAGGAGGTGGTGATGGTCTGCATACAGTGTTTCCTTTGAAAATGCCGGGTGGCGCTACGCTTACCCGGCCTGCTTTTACCTGTAGGCCCGGCATGCAATGCGCTGCCGGGCGATATTTTTTACTGACGAGCGGCGAGCACGTCTTTTTCATACGCCCGCACGTTGTCCAGCCACTGGCTGCCCGCAGGCGCATCGTGACGCTGGCAGTACATCTCCCATACCGCCTGCCACGGCAGGGATTTTTGCTCCTCCAGCAGCGCCAGACGCGCGGTGTAGTCGCCGTTTTCTTCAAGCTGTTTCAGCGCAGCAGTCGGCTCCAGCAGAGCGCGCAGCAGCGCTTTCTTCATGTTGCGGGTGCCGATAACCCACGCCGCGATGCGGTTGATGGAGGCGTCAAAGAAGTCGAGGCCGATGTGCACGCGGTCATACAGATCGTGGCGGATGATTTCGCTGGCAATCGCCTGGGTTTCGTCGTCCAGCAGGACCACGTGGTCGCTGTCCCAGCGCACCGGACGGCTGACGTGCAGCAGCAGGCGCGGCACGTAGAGCATGGCGGCGGATATTTTGTCGGAGATGACTTCCGTTGGGTGGAAGTGGCCAGCGTCCAGGCACAGCGCGGTCTGGCGGCTGGTGGCGTAGCCCATGTAGAACTCGTTCGAGCCGACGGTGTAGCTTTCTGCGCCAATGCCGAACAGCTTGCTCTCCACCGCGTCGATATGGTGCGCCGGATCCAGCTTCTCGCTGATGGCTTCATCCAGCGCGGCCAGCAGCCGCTGACGCGGGGCCAGTCGGTCTACGGTGATGTCCTTCATGCCGTCCGGGATCCAGATATTCATCACCGAAGGCGTGCCAAGCTGTTCGCCGAAATACGCCGAGACGCGTCGGCTGGCTTTGACGTGGTCGATCCAGAACTGCCGGATTTCGTCGTTGGCGTGTGCAAGGGTAAACCCGTCCGCGCTCAGCGGGTGCGAGAAGCAGGACGGGTTAAAATCCAGTCCCAGCCGGTTGGCCTTTGCCCACTCCACCCAGTTCTTAAAGTGTTCCGGTTTGATTTCGTTACGCGCGACCGGCGCGTCGGATTCGAGATAAATCGCGTGCAGATTCAGGCGTTTTGGCCCCGGGATCAGGCTCAACGCCATTTCAAGATCCGCACGCAGTTCGGTGGCGTTGCGCGCTTTGCCCGGGTAGTGACCCGTTGCCTGAATGCCACCCGTCAGGGAACCGCCCGGATTCTCGAAACCGGCGACGTCATCACCCTGCCAGCAGTGCATGGAGACGGGCAGACGGTCGAGCTGGCGCAGCGCCTCTTCGACATCCACGCCGACGGCGGCGAAACGCTGTTTAGCCAGGTCCCAGGCTTGTTCAAGTTGAGTGGTCATGCGCAAAGCTCCTTAGTCAGTCGTTTTTGCTGAAACTGCGCCCGGTAGCGGGCAATGTCATGGCAGGGATTGGGGGTGAAGGTGGTCAGGCTGTTATTCGCCGTCACCACCGAACGGAAATCGTCGACGTTTGATAGTTCGTCCAGCGTCATCAACTGAATGCCGATGTTGCCGAGCGTGGAAGCCTCTACGGGACCTGCCACCACGGTAATGCCGCAGGCATCGGCGCAGAGCTGGTTCAGCAGCTGGTTCTGGCAGCCGCCGCCCACGATGTGCAGCTGGCTGAACGGTTTACCGCGAAGGCTCGCCAGCTCGCTCAGGATGTCGGCATAGAGCAGGGCGAGGCTGTCAAAAATACAGCGCGCCAGCTCGGCGGGACGGGAAGGTACCGGCTGCCCCGCGTCAAAACAGGCGCCCTGGATCTCAGCGCTCATGTGCACCGGGTTAATAAAGCGGTCGTCGTTCGGGTTAATCAGGAAGGTGCAGGCCTTCAGCTTTTCGGTTTCCGCGATAAGCGCGGGCAGGTCGGTGACGTTCTGCTCTTTCAGCACCCGCTGGAGCAGCCACAGGCCCATGATGTTCTTCAGCACGCGGTAGCGTCCTTCGGCACCGCCTTCGTTGGTGATATTGGCGGCCAGCGCGGCGTCGCTGGTGTAAGGCGTTTTGCTCTCAAAACCCATCAGCGACCAGGTGCCGGAGGAGAGATAGGCCGCGTCTTTGCTGGCGAGCGGCGAGGCAATGACCGCGCTTGCGGTGTCGTGACTGGCGACGGCGACAACGGGAATTTCATTCCCCTGCGGGCAAATCCACTGGCCTATGACATTGCCCGGATGGGTTGGCGTGCCGAACCAGGACGGCGAGGCGCCCGTCCATGCCAGCAGGTGTTCATCCCAGTTATCGGTGTTGATATTGACCAGCTGCGTGGTGGTGGCGTTGGTGTATTCCCAGTTCATGTTGCCGGTCAGACGATAGCCTAAGTAGTCCGGGATCAGCAGCGCATGCGCCACCTTTTCAACCAGCTCTGGCTGTTGCTCCACCAGCGCGCGCAGCTGGTAAAGCGTGTTAAACGGCAGAAACTGAATGCCGCTGCGACCATAGATATTCTCCTTGCCAAGCTGCGCGATGGCGTGCGCCATCAGCCCATCGGTGCGGCTGTCGCGGTAGGAAACAGGCAGGCCGACGCGTTCGCCGTGACTGTCCAGCAGCACGTAATCCACGCCCCACGTATCAATGCCGATACTGTCGATGCGGATACCGTTTTCGCAGACGTTGTGAAGTCCGGTGCGGATCTCCGCTTCCAGCGCATCAATATCCCAGGTCACAAAACCGTCCTGTTTTTGCAGACAATTGGCGAAACGGTGCATTTCGCGTAGCGTAAGGGTGTGCTGGTCACAGTCCCAGGTGGCGAGCATTACACGGCCGCTGGATGCGCCTAAATCGACAGCCACACAATGGCGAAAAGTCATGGTCGGGTCCTTTCTTAAGTCATTAGCGATGAGTGTAAGAAAGGGAAGAAATAGCCACCTTCTCTCCACTGACAGCCCAAATCTCGCGCTGGCAAGAAAGCAAAGGTGAACGTGAGGGAGTTCACAGTTTCCAGTAATGGCGGGGTTTGCAGGCAGTGTGACGCTGACCGCATTTCCCGATCTTTCCGCCTGTTTCTTGAAAAACCGGCAGCTTTTGCGCGGTTTACTGTCAAAAATTTAAGGTGAGCGTGGAGGGCCTTAATTACTATTTTGAGAACTTTTCTCATTGGTGGGGGCCGTTATGACCGTACTGCACAGCGTCGATTTTTTTCCTTCGGGGGCTTCTCCCGTCGCGATTGAGCCACGGCTTCCTCAGGCTGCGTTCCCGGAGCATCATCATGATTTTCATGAGATTGTGATTGTTGAGCACGGAACAGGCATCCACGTATTCAACGGTCAGCCGTATACCATCAGCGGCGGTACGGTGTGCTTCGTGCGCGACCACGACAGGCACCTGTATGAACATACCGACAACCTGTGTCTGACCAACGTGCTCTATCGTTCCCCGGATGCGTTCCAGTTTCTCTCCGGGTTGAATCAGCTGTTGCCGCAGGAGAAAGACGGCCACTACCCGTCGCACTGGCGGGTGAATCAATCCACGTTACAGCAGGTGCGTCAGCTGGTGAGCCAGATGGAGCAGAGCGAGGACGTGCAGGAGACGCACGCGATTGCCACCCGCGAGTTGCTGTTTATGCAGCTGCTGGTGCTGCTGCGCCGCAGCAGCCTGGTGGAAGGGATGGAAAATAATGACGCACGGCTGAACCAGCTTATGGCCTGGCTGGAAGATCATTTCGCTGAAGATGTTTGCTGGGAAACGCTGGCGAACGACTTTTCGCTCTCGCTGCGCACGCTGCATCGTCAGCTCAAGCAGCATACCGGGCTCACGCCGCAGCGTTACCTTAACCGTCTGCGCCTGATCAAAGCGCGTCACCTTTTACGGCATACCGAAGAAAGCGTTACGGAAATTGCTTATCGCTGCGGTTTCGGCGACAGTAACCACTTTTCGACGCTATTTCGCCGGGAATTTAGCTGGTCGCCGCGCGATATTCGTCAGGGGAAAGACGCGTTGCTTCAGTAACGCGAGGGCAGTCACCGTTTTCAGGCCGCAAAAAAGCTAATAATGCCCGGTTATTCGCCGTAGAGGTTGTGGTGTGGCCGCTCAGTTAATTCTTCGCAAAGATGATTTTTTTGCCTCCGCGAGTCAGGCCGTCGCGGTGGCCGACCGTTACCCGCAAAATGTCTTTGCCGAGCACACCCATGAGTTCTGCGAGCTGGTGCTGGTGTGGCGCGGCAACGGCCTGCACGTCCTCAACGACCGGCCCTACCGCATCACGCGCGGGGATCTGTTTTACATTCGCGCCGAAGACAAACACGCCTACGCCTCGGTTAACGATCTGGTGTTGCAGAACGTCATCTACTGCCCTGACAGGCTTAAACTGAATGTCGACTGGGCGAGCAACATTCCGGGCATTCTGAATGCCGGAGGCGAACCGCACTGGCGCTTAAGCAGCAGCGGCATGGCTCAGGTGCGCCAGACGATTTCCCAGCTGGAGCAGGAGAGCCAGAAGAGCGACCCGGTGGCAAACCAGATGTCGGAGCTGCTTTTCGCCCAGCTGGTGATGACCCTGAAGCGTCATCGTTACGCCACGGATAATCCCTCCGCCACCACGCAGGAAGCGCTGCTGGATAAGCTGATCGCCCGGCTTGCGGGCAGTCTGAACAAGAGTTTCGTGCTGGAAAAATTCTGCGAGCAGGAGCAGTGCAGCGAGCGCGCGCTGCGCCAGCAGTTCCGCACCCAGACGGGGATGACGATAAACCATTACCTGCGCCAGCTGCGCATCTGCCACGCCCAGTATCTGTTACAGCATACGGAGCTGATGGTCAGTGAAGTGGCGATGCGCAGCGGCTTTGAGGACAGTAACTACTTTTCGGTGGTGTTTAACCGTGAGGTGGGGATGACGCCGGTTCAGTGGCGTCATCGCAGTCGAAAAGCAGCGTAATCAGTTCGCCATGCCGAGGCCGACGATATTGGCCGCAATGATAATCACCACGCAGCCCAGGCTCAGTACGCCAACCGGACGACGTCCGGCGTTGTTCCACTCCTTCAGCACCAGCCCAACCAGCCCGCCGCACAGCACGTAGAAGCTCATGTGCAGCATCCAGCTTATGTAGTCGTACTGCGGCGGAATGCTGGCGTGGCCCCAGGCGTAGAAGAAGAATTGCAGATACCACATCAGGCCGCCGAGCGCGGAGAGCAGAACGTTGGTAAGGATCAGCGGTTTTGCCAGCGAGAAGTCGGCTTTTACCGACAGGTTCTTCACTTTTGCCAGACGGATAAAGCAGAAACCGAGGTTTACCAGCGCGCCGCCGCCCATGATCACCACGTAGCTTGGCAGGGCAACATACAGCGGGTCAACGCCCAGCGCCGCAGCGGCGTCGTGCATCGGTTTGGCGGCGTTCATGGCGAACGACATGCCCGCCGAGAAGACTCCGCACATCACCGCCAGCAGGAGACCTTTCTTCAGGTTGAACTCTTCGGCCCTGATGCCCATCTTGCGTTCTTTTAGCTGGCCTGCGCGGGTGACGATCCCCACGCCGATCACCGCCACCAGCACGCCCAGCAGCGTCATCCGGCCGCCCTGGGTGTTGATCAGCACGTCGAAATGGCCGTTAAGGATTGGCGTCATCAGCGTGCCGACGATCAGCGTAATGCCAATCGCGATGCCGATACCCATCGACATCCCGAGGTAGCGCATGGTCAGGCCGTAGTTGATGTTGCCGATGCCCCACATTGCGCCGAACAGGAATACCGGTAGCAGGGTGGAGGCGTTGAAGGAGGAGAAGTAGCCCCAGAAATCGGGCAGCAGCATGGCGCTGATTGTCCACGGCAAAATCAGCCAGGACACGGTACCGCCAACGGACCACATGGTTTCCCACGACCAGCCTTTCACCTTTTTGAACGGGGCATAGAAACAGGCTGCACTGGCTGCGCCTATTAAATGCCAGAAGATACCCATCGTAATCGCATGATTCATTTTTACGTCCTCATCGTTTTTATAGCCGGAGGCTTCCCCCCGACTTGATGAGTGTAAAAATTAGGCTGTTCAGGAACCTTCAGAAGGTTGCCGCACTTTTGTTTTGAATGGCAATCAGCACGTTAAGCGCGTGAGCAGACTCACAATTCTTTTATTTCTCAAAAACCGAATAACCATATAAAAATTACGGCATTGATAATCATTTTCAATATCATTTAATTAACTATAATGAACCAACTGCTTACGCGGCATTAACAGCTGTGCCGCCCGACAACAATGGAGAGGATTATGAGTTATACACTGCCATCCCTGCCGTATGCCTACGACGCACTGGAACCGCATTTCGACAAGCAGACGATGGAAATCCATCACACTAAACACCACCAGACCTACGTGAACAACGCGAATGCTGCGCTGGAAAGCCTGCCAGAGTTCGCTAATCTGCCTGTTGAAGAGCTGATCACCAAGCTGGACCAGCTGCCAGCAGACAAGAAAACCGTGCTGCGTAACAACGCGGGCGGTCACGCTAACCACAGCCTGTTCTGGAAAGGCCTGAAAACCGGCACCACCCTGCAGGGCGACCTGAAAGCGGCTATCGAGCGCGACTTCGGTTCCGTAGACAACTTCAAAGCGGAATTCGAAAAAGCCGCTGCAACCCGCTTCGGCTCTGGCTGGGCGTGGCTGGTTCTGAAAGACGACAAGCTGGCGGTGGTTTCTACTGCTAATCAGGACTCCCCGCTGATGGGTGAAGCGATCTCTGGCGCATCCGGTTTCCCAATCCTGGGTCTGGACGTGTGGGAACACGCTTACTACCTGAAGTTCCAGAACCGTCGCCCTGACTACATCAAAGCGTTCTGGGATGTCGTGAACTGGGACGAAGCAGCAGCGCGTTTCGCCGCTAAAAAATAAGGTTGCATTGACGCCTGTGAGAAGCGAGTCTGAGGACTCGCTTTTTTTGTATCTGCGTAATGGAGGCAGCGATGCATTACCCGGTGAACGTGTTTACAGGCAAGGTAAGGGAGTACGACGGCAGCCGCCCAAGCGCCATCGCCAAAGTGCAGGTCGACGGTGAGCTGTCGCTGACCGAGCTCGGGCTTGTGGGCGACCAGCAGGCCGAAAAGAAAATCCACGGCGGGCCCGATCGCGCGCTGTGCCACTATCCGCGCGAGCACTATCAGCACTGGAAAACCGAATTTCCTGATCAGGCGGACCTCTTCGTCGCGCCCGCGTTTGGCGAAAATCTCTCAACGGAAGGGCTGACGGAAAAGAACGTCTTTATTGGCGATATTTACCGCTGGGGCGATGCCCTGATTCAGATCACCCAGCCGCGCTCGCCGTGCTTTAAGCTCAACTACCATTTCGGTATTCAGGATATGTCGGCCCAGCTGCAAAACGCGGGTAAAACCGGCTGGCTGTACCGCGTTGTGCAGGCGGGACAGGTTTCGGCGGATGCCCCGCTTGAGCTCGCGTCGCGTTTGAGCGACGTGTCCGTTTACGACGCCTGCGCGATTGCCTGGCATATGCCTTTCGACGATGAACAGTATCATCGCCTGCTGTCGGCGGCGGGGTTGTCTACCAGTTGGACGAGAACGATGCAAAAGCGGCGTATAAGCGGGAAGATCGAGAGTAGTTCGCGGAGATTGTGGGGGAAATAGGTTCCGTAGAAAGTAGGCCGGGTAAGGCGAAGCCGCCACCCGGCACATACCGTTACGAACGCTTATACAGCGGTAGCCACAGCGTTAACCGCAGCCCGCCCAGCGGGCTGTCGTCGGCTTTCACCCAGCCGCGGTGCTGCTGCATGGCGGTTTCTACAATCGCCAGACCCAGCCCCGTACCGCCGGACTCACGGTCGCGCGCTTCGTCGGTACGGTAGAACGGACGGAAAATCTGCTCGCGATCTTCCGGGCTGACGCCAGGACCGTCGTCATCGACAATGACGGTGATCCCGTCTTTATCCACCGAGAACGCCACTTCAATCTTCGTATGCGAGTAGCGCAGGGCGTTACGCACGATATTCTCCAGAGCGCTTTCCAGCGCGTTGGGGTTACCGTACAGCGGCCACGGGCCCGGCGGGAAGTTGACGGTGAACGATTTACCCATCTGCTCCGCTTCGAACGCCGCGTTGTCCAGCACCTCGTGCCACAGGTGATTGGCTTTCACCGTTTCGCTCACCAGCGCGTTTTTCTGCTGGTTGCGCGACATCACCAGCAGATCGTTAATCATGCTGTCCAGACGATGCGCTTCCGTTTCAATACGTTCCAGCTCTTTGCTCTCCCCGCTGCGGCGACGCAGCAGGGCGGTGCCCAGCTGTAAGCGCGTGAGCGGGGTGCGCAGTTCGTGTGAGATGTCCGACAGCAGGCGTTGCTGGGCCGTCATCATCCGATCAAGCGCGCTGACCATCTGGTTAAAACTGGTGCCGGCGGCCAGAAACTCCTGCGGCCCGGATTCCAGCTCCGGATGCTGTCTGAGATTGCCTTGTGCCACTTCGTCCGCCGCATTTTTCAGCTTACGCGCCGGTTTCGCCAGGCTCCACGCCAGCCATAACAGCAGCGGGGAACTGACCAGCATCGTGACGATCAGCAGCAGAAGCGGACGGTCAAACAGCAGGTTGATGAAGTCGGACTGGGAACTGCTCGCAGGGCGAATCAGGTAGAGCTGGTAGTTATCTTCCCCATCCCGTACCGAGAAAGGGCCGACCATCTCTACCCGACCATATTTCTTTTTCTGTGGGTGATCGGCGTTATCCGCCTGGCCAATAAAGTTGCGGATGATCTGCATTTCATTGCGATCGGCGCCAATCACGCGGCCTTCGCTGGTAACCAGCAAAAGACGTTGTCCTGGCGGCGCCCACTTGTCGATAGCGCGAAACAGCCTGCGCCACCACATTAAATCGTTCGGCGGATCGTTTGCCAGCTCCGCTTCCACGTGCTGCTCGATCATCACGCCCTGACGTTGCTCGCTGTCGAGCAGCTCCGTCATCTGGCGTGAGTCGAGTTTTGGCAACATCAAAACGAGCATTAAAACCAGTGCCAGCGTCAGCCAGAAGATGGCGAAGATGCGGGCGGTTAAGCTACCTATCATGAAGCAGAAACCATCAGATAACCGCGACCACGCAGGGTTTTAAACCATGGGTGACCGTCTTTACGCTCCGGCAGCTTGCGGCGCAGGTTAGAGATGTGCATGTCGATGGCGCGGTCAAACGGCGTGAGGCGTTTGCCCAGCACTTCCTGGCTTAAATGTTCACGCGATACCACCTGGCCAAGATGTTGCGCCAGTAGATACAGCAGTGTGAACTCGGTGCCGGTAAGCTCCAGCGTCTGGCCGTCGAAGCTTGCTTCCTGACGGCCTGGGTTCAGGCTCAGGGAGTCCACTTCCAGCGTTGGCGAGCTGTTGTCGGTATTCTGCTGCTGCTCGCTCCAGTGGGAACGACGCAGGATCGCGCGAATACGGGCCACCAGTTCACGGTCGTTGAACGGCTTCGGTAAATAGTCATCCGCACCCAGCTCAAGGCCGAGAACGCGGTCAAGCTCGCTGCCGCGGGCGGTCAGCATGATAACGGGGGTCTGGTGTGTCTGGCGAAGCTCTTTCAGCGTATCAATACCGTTTTTCTTTGGCATCATTACGTCGAGCAAAAGTAGATCGATGCTGTCGTCAAGGAGACTCAGCGCCTGCTCGCCATCATGGGCAACCAGGACGTTGAAACCTTCCATGTCGAGCAACTCCTTTAAAAGGGATGTGAGCTCTCGGTCATCGTCAACTAACAGGATTTTATTCATTGTTTAAATACCTCCGAGGCAGAAATTACGACATCAAGGCTATCTAATCCATGACTTTACGTTGTTTTACACCCCCTGACGCATGTTTGCAGCCTGAATCGTAGACTGTCTCTCGTTGAATCGCGACACGAAAGATTTTGGGAGCAAGTGATGCGCAAAGTTACCGCTGCCGTCATGGCCTCAACGCTGGCGTTCAGTGCGTTTAGCCAGGCTGCTGTAGCTATCATCGGCGATAACGGTTCCTCGCAAGAGGGCGCAACGCAGCACAGCAGCCAAAGCCATATGTTTGACGGCATAAGTTTAACCGAACATCAGCGTCAACAGATGCGAGATCTGATGCAGAGGGCACGACACGACCAGCCCCCTGTTAATGTTAGCGAAATGGAGACAATGCATCGCCTTGTCACCGCAGAAAATTTTGACGAAAGCGCTGTTCGCGCTCAGGCCGAAAAAATGGCACAGGAACAGGTTGCCCGCCAGGTAGAAATGGCGAAGGTCCGCAACCAGATGTTCCACCTGCTAACGCCCGAGCAGCAAGCGGTTTTGAATGCCAGACATCAGCAGCGTATGGACCAGCTGCGTGAGGTTGCACGGATGCAGCGAAGCTCAGAAGCGACGTTTTTCAGTAGCAATAGCAGTACCCGTAGTAACCAGTAAACCCTGTTTTCCTTGCCATAGACACCATCCCTGTCTTCCCCCACATGATGTGGGGGTTTTTTTTGCCCCGCATTCTGATTTGTTAACCGTTTATTCATCCTTTGCCTCCCCATGCTTCCGTTATACTAGCGGCATGACATGACAGGAGCGTTTATGAATCAATCCTATGGAAGGCTGGTAAGCCGGGCCGCCATTGCGGCGACCGTCATGGCCTCTGGCCTGCTGCTGATCAAAATCTTTGCCTGGTGGTATACCGGCTCGGTCAGTATTCTGGCGGCGCTGGTGGATTCACTGGTCGATATCGCCGCCTCGCTGACCAATCTTCTGGTGGTGCGTTACTCGCTGCAGCCGGCGGATGAAGAGCACACGTTTGGGCACGGCAAGGCGGAATCGCTCGCGGCGCTGGCGCAAAGTATGTTCATTTCTGGCTCTGCACTGTTCCTGTTTTTGACCGGTATCCAGCATCTGGTTTCGCCTTCACCGATGAACAATCCCGGTGTCGGCGTGGTCGTCACGGTCATTGCACTTATAAGCACACTTGTTCTGGTAACGTTCCAGCGCTGGGTCGTTCGCAAAACGCAAAGTCAAGCCGTACGGGCGGATATGCTTCATTATCAATCTGATGTTATGATGAATGGGGCTATTCTTATTGCGCTCGGTCTGGCCTGGTATGGCTGGCATCGGGCCGATGCGTTGTTTGCGTTAGGGATTGGTATCTATATTTTATATAGCGCCCTGCGGATGGGGTATGACGCGGTGCAATCACTGCTCGATCGCGCTCTTCCGGACTCAGAACGTAACGAAATTTTTTCTATCGTGACCTCCTGGCCCGGCGTCAGCGGTGCACACGATCTTCGAACGCGGCAGTCAGGGCCGACCCGCTTTATTCAGATTCATATTGAAATGGAAGACAACCTGCCACTGGTACAGGCTCACGTTATTGCTGAGCAGGTCGAGCAGGCGATTTTGCAGCGTTTTCCTGGTTCAGACGTCATCATTCACCAGGATCCCTGCTCGGTTGTACCCGGACATGTTGGGCTTTCGTAATTCGTTGTAAAAAAGTGAGCCAGGCCAGCATTTTGTGTATAAATTACCGCCATTTGGTCTGACCTGAATCAATTCAGCCAGAAGGGATTGATATACTATTTGCAGTATTCGTTGGTCGATAAGTTTCTTCCGGCAACAGATTTCAATTTTGCATTCCTAAGTTCAGAGGTAGTCATGATTAAGAAAATCGGTGTGTTGACAAGCGGCGGTGATGCGCCGGGCATGAACGCGGCAATTCGTGGGGTTGTCCGTGCAGCGCTGACGGAAGGTCTGGAAGTTTTTGGTATCTATGATGGTTACCTGGGTCTGTATGAAGACCGTATGGTTCAGCTCGACCGCTACAGCGTGTCTGACATGATCAACCGTGGCGGTACCTTCCTTGGGTCTGCGCGCTTCCCGGAATTCCGTGACGAACACATCCGTGAAGTGGCTATCGAGAACATGAAAAAGCGTGGTCTGGACGCGCTGGTCGTTATCGGCGGTGACGGCTCGTACATGGGTGCAAAACGTCTGACCGAAATGGGCTTCCCGTGCATCGGCCTGCCGGGCACCATCGACAACGACATCAAAGGCACTGACTACACCATCGGTTACTTCACCGCGCTGGGCACCGTTGTGGAAGCCATTGACCGCCTGCGTGACACCTCTTCTTCTCACCAGCGTATCTCTATCGTTGAAGTGATGGGCCGTTACTGCGGTGACCTGACCCTGGCAGCGGCTATCGCCGGTGGCTGTGAGTTTGTGGTGGTTCCTGAAGTGGAATTCAGCCGCGAAGATCTGGTTGCAGAAATCAAAGCCGGTATCGCGAAAGGTAAGAAACACGCGATTGTGGCTATCACCGAGCACATCTGTGACGTTGACGAGCTGGCGAAGTACATCGAAACCGAAACTAAACGCGAAACCCGCGCGACCGTTCTGGGCCACATCCAGCGCGGCGGTTCCCCTGGCCCGTACGACCGTATTCTGGCGTCCCGTATGGGCGCGTACGCTATCGAGCTGCTGCTGCAGGGCCACGGTGGCCGCTGCGTCGGTATTCAGAACGAACAGCTGGTTCACCATGACATCATCGACGCGATTGAAAACATGAAGCGTCCGTTCAAAGGTGACTGGCTGGACTGCGCGAAAAAACTGTACTGATCCTTAGAGCCCTCTTCTTTCTGAAGAGGGCTTTTATTCCTCCACGTTATAGCCAATCTTTTTTTATTCTTTAATCATCGATTCGCTTTCTGGCACGCTGCATTCATCAAAACACTACACAAGAGAGCTGGGCGATGAATAAATGGGGCGTGGGGTTAACGTTATTGCTGGCATCGACCAGCGTGCTGGCAAAGGACATTCAACTTCTCAACGTGTCGTACGACCCGACGCGTGAGCTGTACGATCAATACAACAAAGCCTTCGCGGCGCACTGGAAGCAGGAAACCGGCGATAACGTGGTGGTTCGCCAGTCGCACGGTGGCTCTGGTAAGCAGGCGACATCTGTGATTAACGGTATTGAAGCCGACGTGGTTACCCTGGCGCTGGCCTATGATGTCGACGCTATCGCCGAGCGTGGCCGTATCGACAAAAACTGGATCAAACGCCTGCCGGACAACTCCGCGCCATACACCTCGACCATCGTCTTCCTGGTGCGTAAAGGCAACCCAAAACAGATTAAGGACTGGAACGACCTGATCAAACCGGGCGTTTCTGTGATTACCCCGAACCCGAAAAGCTCCGGCGGGGCACGCTGGAACTACCTGGCGGCCTGGGGCTACGCGCTGCACCACAACAACGGTGACCAGGCTAAAGCACAGGAGTTCGTCAAATCCCTGTACAAAAACGTTGAAGTGCTGGACTCCGGCGCGCGCGGTGCAACTAACACCTTCGTCGAGCGCGGAATTGGCGACGTGCTTATTGCCTGGGAAAACGAAGCCCTGCTGGCGACCCACGAACTGGGTAAAGACAAGTTTGAGATCGTGACTCCGAGCGAATCCATCCTCGCCGAGCCGACCGTTTCCGTGGTCGATAAGGTCGTTGATAAGAAAGGCACCAAAGCGGTGGCGGAAGCCTACCTGAAGTATCTCTACTCGCCGGAAGGCCAGGAAATCGCGGCGAAGAACTTCTATCGTCCGCGCGATGCGGCTGTCGCGAAGAAATACGACAGCGAATTCCCGAAACTGAAGCTCTTCACCATTGATGATGTGTTCGGCGGCTGGACGAAAGCGCAGAAAGAGCACTTCTCTAATGGCGGCACCTTCGACCAGATTAGCCAGCGTTAACGGTTAGCAAACGACACGGCGACCCGGTGTGAGAAATCCACCGGGTTTTTTATTTGGTCATCATTTTGCGTTACTCTTTTGCCTCTATTGAAAACAGGGAACGCGTTGTGAAAAAAATTATCTTACTGATCCTGATTGTCATCGCCCTTGCCGCAGGCGGCGTGTACTGGATAAAAGCGGGTAATCCGAATGCGTTGCGCCATATCGTCCTCGACCAGTGTCTGCCTAATCAGCTGCAACACCGTAACCCGGCACCCTGCGCGCAGGTGAAGCCTGATGCGGGCTATGTAGTATTTAAGGACCGCAACGGGCCGCTGCAGTATCTGTTGATGCCAACGTATCGCATCAACGGCACCGAAAGCCCGCTCCTGACCGAGCCTCATACGCCAAACTTCTTCTGGCTGGCGTGGCAGTCGCGCAGCTTTATGACCCTGAAGCGTGGCTCTGAAGTGCCGGACAGCGCTATTTCGCTGACGATTAACTCACCGACCGGACGCACGCAAAACCATTTCCATATCCATATCTCCTGCCTGCGCCCGGACGTGCGCGAGAAGCTCAACGCGGCGCAGGGAGATATCAGCACCCAGTGGCTACCGTTCCCGGGTGGGCTGGAAGGGCATGAGTACCTCGCACGCCGGGTGACGGAGAATGAACTGGTCCAGCGCAGTCCGTTTATGATGCTGGCGGAAGAGCTGCCGGAGGCGCGCGACCATATGGGACGCTTCGCGCTGGCGATGGCGCAGCAGTCGGATGGTTCGTTTGTTTTGCTGGCGACCGAGCGTAACCTGCTCACGCTTAACCGCGCGTCGGCAGAGGAATTGCAGGATCATCAATGCGCTATCCTGAAGTAACCCCACTATAAATCGCGTTTACTCAGGCTGCCTGTCACCGTAGACTTGCTGAAAAAATCTACAGGAGACAGGTATGTCGCTCTGGTTAACGCATCCTCTGCTGCTGCCCTCGCTGATCGTCGGCGTCACCATCGTGCTGTGGGCGACGTCGCTGTTGCCGGAATTTATCACCGCGCTGCTGTTTTTCACGGCGGCGATGACCGCCAGAATCGCCCCGCCGGAGGTGATTTTTGGCGGTTTTGCCTCGTCGGCCTTCTGGCTGGTCTTCAGCGGCTTTGTGCTCGGCGTGGCGATCCGTAAAACCGGCCTGGCGGACAGGGCCGCCCGGGCGCTGTCGGCAAAGCTCACCGACTCCTGGATGCTGATGGTGGCGAGCGTGGTATTGCTCAGCTACGCGCTGGCGTTTGTGATGCCGTCAAACATGGGGCGTATTGCGCTGCTGATGCCCATTGTCGCGGCGATGGCGAAACGCGCCGGTATCGCCGACGGATCCCGCGCCTGGTTCGGCCTTGCGCTGGCAGTCGGCTTCGGTACCTTCCAGCTCTCGGCCACCATTCTGCCCGCCAACGTGCCTAACCTGGTCATGAGCGGCGCGGCGGAAGGCTCGTACGGCATTCACCTGAACTATGTCCCGTATCTGCTGCTGCACACGCCGGTGCTCGGTATTCTCAAAGGCCTGATTCTGATTGGCCTCATCTGCTGGCTGTTCCCCGGCAGCCCGAAACCGGCGAAGGATTTCACGCTGTCTGAACCGATGGGGCGTGACGAAAAACGACTCGCCTGGCTGCTGGTGGTGGTGCTGATGATGTGGGTGACGGAGAGCTGGCACGGCGTGGGGCCGGCGTGGACGGGGCTGGCGGCCTCGATTATCGTTATGCTGCCGCGCATTGGTTTTATCACCGGCGAGGAGTTCTCGGCGGGGGTAAATATGCGCACCTGCATTTACGTTGCGGGTATTCTCGGGCTGGCGATCGTCGTGACGCAAACGGGTATCGGAGCGGCCGTAGGCGAGGCGCTGCTGCGCATAATGCCGCTGGATGCGGGCAAACCATTCACCAGCTTCCTGGCGCTAACCGGAATTACTACGGCACTCAACTTCATTATGACTGCCAACGGCGTTCCGGCGCTTTACACCACGCTGGCGCAGAGCTTCTCGGACGCGACCGGTTTCCCGCTGCTGTCGGTAATCATGATTCAGGTACTGGGCTATTCCACGCCGCTGCTGCCGTATCAGGCGTCGCCGATTGTGGTGGCGATGGGGCTAGGAAAGGTGCCTGCAAGGGCGGGGATGGTGCTCTGCCTGGCGCTAGCGATTGCGACGTATCTGGTGCTGCTGCCGCTGGATTATCTGTGGTTTAGCGTGTTAGGGCGTTTGTAGCGGCGGGTAAGCGCAAGCGCCACCCGCCACAAAGGCCATTACGCCTGTTTAGCCGCTTCTGCCGCTTTAACGATCACCGCGAAAGCGTCCGCTTTCAGGGATGCACCGCCAACCAGCGCGCCATCGATATCTGGCTGGGTAAACAGCTCAGCAGCGTTGGAGGCGTTTACGGAGCCGCCGTACTGGATGATCACTTGCTCAGCCACTTTCGCGTCGGCTTTAGCAATGTGGTCACGGATGAATTTGTGAACTGCCTGAGCCTGCGCAGGGGTAGCAGATTTGCCGGTACCGATCGCCCAGACTGGCTCGTAAGCGATAACCGCGCCTTCGAACGCTGCCGCGCCCTGCGTTTTCAGCACGGCGTCGATCTGACGTGCACACACTTCTTCGGTTTTGCCCGCTTCGTTTTCCGCTTCGGTTTCACCGATGCACAGAACCGGGATCAGACCCTGCTCTTTCAGCACGGCAAATTTCTTCGCGATGAACTCGTCAGATTCTTTG
This sequence comes from Enterobacter cloacae complex sp. P42RS, assembly GCF_014930595.1. Classification (NCBI taxonomy): domain Bacteria; kingdom Pseudomonadati; phylum Pseudomonadota; class Gammaproteobacteria; order Enterobacterales; family Enterobacteriaceae; genus Enterobacter; species Enterobacter cloacae complex sp. P42RS. The sequence goes on along the minus strand of NZ_JADBRK010000018.1, from coordinate 28,297 downwards.
TGGTAGGTGCGACGCTCGGAGTGGCCGATGATGATGTATTTCGCGCCGATATCTTTCAGCATTTCAGCGGAAGTTTCACCGGTGAACGCGCCAGACAGGTTAACGTCAACGTTCTGCGCGCCCAGCACAATGTGGCTGCCGTCAGCGGCACGTTTAGCCAGATCCAGGTACATATCCGGCGGAGCGATAGCAACCGCGCAGCCGGTCACGCCAGCCAGCTCTTTACGCAGGTTTGCAACCAGTTCGTTTACCATATGGCGGCTGCCGTTCAGTTTCCAGTTACCCATCACTAAAGGATGTCGCATTTCAATTCTCCACGCTAAATAAGCGAATTAAGGAATATGGCCGCCCTGTCGGGCAGCATGGTCTGTGAATCAGTATAGAGATTTTCCCTCGAAAGGCTTTGCTTTTTGTCATTAATTGGCCCCGCCAAGGGTGTCAGATAGCGCCAGCTTAATCGGTTCAACGGCGAAGGTCAGTCCTTTTTCGCCGTTATCCGCCACTACATAGCGAATCGCGCCTTCGGTTGTGGCGTAGTACCGCTTGTTTTTACCGGCGGCCAGCAGCTTTTGCAGCTTTTGCTGGCTCTGCTTTTTCGTCAGCGCAGGTGTAAACGCCTGCAGCACCGCGCTCATGTAATCAAGCGCCTTCGATTTAGCCGCTTTCTGCTCTGGCCCCTGAATCGGCAGCCAGGTGATTTGCATGCTTTTGATTTTTAACGTACCGCGCTCCAGCGCCGTGGAAGCATACAAATTCTCGTTAATCTTGCTCGCTGCACGGGTCAGTGTAGGGGTATCGCGCGAGCTATCAATGGCGCGAAACTCATCCAGCGGCAGCCCTGGGTTGGCCTGATTGAAAGCTTCGCGAAACTGGCTGATGGACTGATCGAAAGACGGTGCGCCCGCCAGCAAATACGGCGCAGTGGTGGGGGCCGCGGTGTTGGCGGCGTGCAGCGGAAAACCCGCGCCGAGCATCGCTAAACACAGGAAAAGAGAATGTGCCGAATTTTTCATCAACATTGCACCTGGCCGTAAGTGCTCATGATTAAAACGATATCTGGTCGGCTTGTCAAAAGGTCACAACTCCAGGGTAAAATGCGGGCTAAACGATAATAAGGAACCTTACATGACCATACAGCAGTGGCTGTTTTCATTCAAAGGGCGTATTGGACGCCGTGATTTCTGGGTCTGGATGGTGACGTGGGTCGTCGCCATGCTGCTTCTTTTTTTCGTTGCCTACAACGCCTGGCTGAGCACGCAAACGGCGGCATTTGCACTGGTCTGCCTGCTATGGCCAACGGCGGCCGTCGTGGTGAAACGCCTGCACGATCGCGGCCGCTCCGGCGCGTGGGCATTTTTGATCATACTGGCGTGGATGCTGGTGGCAGGGAACTGGGCGATGCTGCCTTCCATCCTGCCGTGGGTCGTGGGCAGGCTGCTGCCGTCGGTCATCTTCGTGATGATGATTGTCGATCTGGGCGCGTTTATCGGCACCCAGAGCGAAAATAAATACGGTAAAGATACCGTCGAGGTGAAATACCGCTGATCACCAGTAGTGTTCGGCGGTCATATGACCCGGCCGGCGGCGTAGATGTTTCGTCATCTGCCGGGTATCCTTCAGAAGCTGCTGCGTGTCCCGGACCATCTGCGGGTTACCGCACAGCATGACGTGGCTGGTTTCGGCCGTCATCGGTAAACCCACCGCGTCTTCCAGTGCGCCGCTCTCAATTAACGCCGGTACGCGACCGGTAAGCGCTCCTGCTACGGTTTCGCGGCTGACTACCGTCTGAATCTTTAACTTTCCGCCGTACTGCTGTTCCAGCGCCTGCATCTGCGGGAGATAGCTTAAATCTGCGGCATAGCGCGCGGCGTGCACCAGCACGATGTTTTTGAAGCGCTCCAGATCCTTACCGTACTGCAAGATAGAGAGATACGGACCGATGGCCGTGCCGGTTGCCAGCATCCAGAGCGTGTCACAGTCAGGGATCTCTTCAAGCACAAAGAAGCCTGCCGCTTCGCTCACAATCTGCACATCGTCGCCGGGCTTAAGGGCGGCAAGGCGCGGGCTGAGCTTACCGTCAGGAACGGTGACCAGATAGAACTCGAGATCCGGGTTATCCGGCGCGTTAACGTAAGAGTAGGCGCGCTGCACGCGCTCGCCGTCGACATCCAGCCCCAGCTTGGCAAATTGCCCGGCCTTAAACGGGTGAACGGGAGCATGCAGGGTGAGACTAAATAGCGCATCGGTCCAGAATTCTATCTTTGTGACTTTACCTGTTACCCAGTCCGCCATGATCTTCTCCTGTGCTGTTTCTCTGTTCTATCTTCCGTACTTGTGGGAAACATTTCCAGCCCCTTCGGGCCGGAAAGCTCTATCGATCAAACGGTTTTACAGAATGTGCGTCTGCACGTCCGGGTCTTTACGGTCGAGATAGTGAATGGACTGAATGCGTCGGATGGTGCGCGATTTACCGCGGATCAGCAGCGTTTCAGTGGTCGCCATGTTGCCCTTGCGGGTGATGCCGTCCAGCAGATCGCCTTTGGTGATGCCGGTTGCAGAGAAGACGACGTTATCGCTGCGCGCCATGTCGTTCAGCGCCAGTACTTTATTGGCTTCGATGCCCATCGCTGCGCAGCGCGCCAGCTCGTCCTCACCGATACGACGGTTTTCGTCGCTGTCGCCTTTCACCTCATGGCGCGGCAGAAGGCGCGCCTGCATATCGCCGTCCAGCGCGCGGATCACCGCCGCAGAGACCACGCCTTCTGGCGCGCCGCCGATGCCGTAAAGCACGTCGACTTCGCTGTCCGGCATGCAGGTCAGAATAGAGGCGGCAACGTCGCCATCCGGAATGGCAAACACGCGCACGCCGAGTGCCTGCAGATAAGAGATGGTGGCGTCGTGGCGCGGTTTCGCCAGAATGGTCACGGTGAGTTCGTTGAGCGGTTTAGCCAGCGCCGCCGCGATATTGCGCAGGTTGGCGTCCAGCGGCAGGCTGAGATCGATTGCGCCTTTCGCACCAGGGCCGACAATCAGCTTTTCCATGTACATGTCTGGCGCGTTGAGGAAGCAGCCTTTATCGCCCACGGCCAGCACCGCCAGGGCGTTGGCCTGGCCCATCGCCGTCATGCGCGTGCCTTCGATCGGGTCCACCGCGATATCCACCGCATCGCCTTTGCCGGTCCCGACCTTTTCACCGATGTAGAGCATCGGCGCTTCGTCGATCTCGCCTTCACCGATGACAATTGTGCCGTCGATGTTGACCTGGTTAAGCACAATGCGCATGGCGTGGACGGCCGCGCCGTCTGCGGTATTTTTGTCGCCACGACCCAGCCATTTATAGCCTGCAAGGGCGGCTGCTTCGGTGACGCGGGAAAACTCGATAGCAAGTTCACGTTTCATGAGGGACTCGTACAATCAAAAGGAATTGCACGAAGTTTATCACAGAGTGGGGAGGGGTGAGGGGACCGGTGCGGTCGATGCCCATCACCCTAACCCTCTCCCACAGGGAGAGGGAATATAGGCTTACTCTTCGTGCTCTTCCCACGCAAGGGCGCGTTTCACCGCTTTCTTCCAGCCGCTGTAGCGGTAGTTGCGCTCGGTGGTTTCGATGCCAGGGCGGAATTCGCGTTCGATGACCGCTTTCTCCTGCAGCTCGTCCAGGTTCTGCCAGAAGCCTACCGCGAGGCCCGCAAGATACGCCGCGCCCAGTGCCGTCACTTCACGTACTTCAGGGCGCTCAACGCGGGTGCCCAGAATGTCGGACTGGAACTGCATCAGGAAGTTGTTGGCCACCGCGCCGCCGTCCACGCGCAGGGCGTGCAGACGAATGCCGGAGTCTGCCTGCATCGCTTCCAGCACGTCACGCGTCTGGTAGGCGATGGATTCCAGGGTCGCACGAATGATGTGGTTTGAGTTCACACCACGCGTCAGGCCGAAAATTGCGCCGCGGGCATACGGGTCCCAGTACGGTGCGCCCAGACCGGTGAACGCTGGCACCACGTACACGCCGTTGGTGTCTTTCACTTTGGTCGCGAAGTACTCGGAGTCAAACGCATCGCTGATCAGCTTCATCTCGTCGCGCAGCCACTGAATAGATGCGCCCGCCATAAACACCGCACCTTCCAGGGCATAGTTCACCTCGCCGCGCGGGCCGCAGGCGATGGTGGTCAGCAGGCCGTTTTCTGATTTCACCGCTTTCTCGCCGGTGTTCATCAGCATAAAGCAGCCGGTGCCGTAGGTGTTCTTCGCCATCCCTTCCTTGACGCACAGCTGGCCGAACAGCGCCGCCTGCTGGTCACCGGCGATACCGGCGATAGGAATACGGGTGCCGCCTTTACCGCCGATGTTGGTCTGGCCGTAGACTTCAGACGACTTACGCACTTCAGGCAGCATCGCGCGCGGAATATCCAGCGCGTCCAGCATCTTGTCATCCCACTCCAGGGTGTTGATGTTGAACAGCATGGTGCGCGAGGCATTAGTGTAGTCAGTAACGTGGACACGTCCCTGAGTCATCTTCCAGATAAGCCAGGTATCAACGGTACCGAACAGCAGCTCGCCGCGTTTTGCACGCTCGCGTGAACCTTCCACGTGGTCGAGGATCCACTTCACTTTGGTGCCGGAGAAGTACGGGTCAACCACCAGGCCGGTGGCGCTACGCACGTACTCTTCCATCCCGTCACGCTTAAGCTGTTCGCAGATCTCTGACGTACGGCGGCACTGCCAGACGATGGCGTTGTAAATCGGCTTACCGGTTTCGCGTTCCCACACCACGGTGGTTTCACGCTGGTTGGTGATACCAATCGCGGCGATTTCGTCGGAACTGATGTCGGCTTTCGCCAGCACTTCTACCAGCGTGGAGCTTTGTGACGCCCAGATCTCCATCGGGTCGTGTTCTACCCAGCCTGGACGAGGATAAATTTGCTCAAATTCGCGCTGTGACACGCTGACGATATTCGCGTCATGATCCATTACGACAGCGCGGGAGCTGGTAGTGCCCTGGTCGAGCGCAACGATATATTTTTTTTCGGTCATGGTATGTGTCCCGTAGTCAGATTACAGCGAAGCTTTTTGTTGTGCGGTAGAAGTCGTTTCCTTCTCCTCTTCCACACAGGTGTCGCACGGTAAGTGGCGACCAATTAATTTGCGATAGCCAAATGCACCCAGTGCCGCCCCTACGACTGGTCCGAACAGCGGTACCAGGAAGTAAGGAATATCTTTGCCGCCGGTGAAAGCCACGTCGCCCCATCCTGCAAAGAAGGCGAAGGTTTTTGGACCCAGGTCACGCGCCGGGTTCATCGCAAACCCTGTTAACGGCCCCATGGACGCACCGATGACGGCGATCAGCAGGCCAATCAGCAATGGCGCCAGCGGGCCACGTGGAATGCCGTTACCATCATCGCCCAAAGCCATAATGACGCCCATCAGAATAGCGGTAATCACCATTTCAACTGCGAACGCCTGCACAAAATTGATATGTGGGTTAGGGTAGGTTGAGAAGATGCCTGCCAGATCCAGACTTTCGACGCTGCCGCGCACCATATGATGCGTCTGTTCGAAGTCGATGAAAAGATTGTAATAAAGCCCGTAAACTAACGCCGCTGCGCAAAACGCGCCGGCAAATTGAGAAATAATGAAGGGAACAACTTTGCGTCCGTCGAAGCACGCGAACAGCCACAGTGCGATAGTCACCGCCGGGTTAAGATGTGCGCCAGAGACCCCTGCAGTCAGGTAGATGGCCATCGCCACGCCCAGACCCCAGATGATACTGATTTCCCACTGACCAAAACTGGCACCCGCCACTTTCAGTGCAGCGACACAGCCCACTCCGAAGAATATCAACAACCCGGTACCAAGGAACTCGGCAATGCACTGGCCTTTTAAGGTTGATGTCTGACTCATAATCGGAATCCTGAAGAAATTGATGTTTATTGTTAGCGTGGCCGCCCGTGACAGCCACGATGCCCTGTAGACATAGTGTTAATTTATCGTTAACGAGCAAAAACGAGAAATATCGAAATTAAAATGTGTGGTCTGTGTCAATAAAATGAGCGTTTTCGCGCCATAAAGCGCGTTTTTGCATCAGTCGCGCATGGTGAGCTGAATCATTTTTTTAACGAATGGGTTAACAACTTAGAGGTATATGCCGCGAACGCACCAGGACGAGACCGAAAAGTGTTGCAAACCGCGATCTGCGTGGCATGCCGCTGGACAGGGGCGACTGCGCTCCATACAATCGGAACATATGTTGTGCGCGTTTACGTTAAAGCGTCGCCTTGCAATTCAGGAGAGGTAGGATCATGTCTTTAGAAGTGTTTGAGAAACTGGAAGCGAAAGTACAGCAGGCGATTGACACCATCACGCTGCTGCAGATGGAAATTGAAGAGCTGAAAGAGAAGAACAACAGCCTGGCGCAGGAAGTTCAGAACGCTCAGCACGGCCGCGAAGAACTGGAGCGCGAAAACAACCAGCTGCGCGAACAGCAGAACGGCTGGCAGGATCGCCTGCAGGCGCTGCTGGGACGTATGGAAGAGGTCTGATTCCCACTGGGATGAACTGAACAGGCCGGGTAAGGCGATGCCGCTACCCGGCTTTTTTTATGGTTCTCGCTGACTGACATCCAACCATAAAAAAGGCCGCCCAAGGCGGCCTTAACGCTACTTGTCCTGCGCTGTCGTGGTAAACGCAACAAACCCGATCGGTTCATCACTTTTTACAACGAGTACGCTGGCGACAATGAACGCGATACATAAATAGCGTTTCATTATGCGGTCCCTGCGGCTAACCGCTCCACCGTTCACCACCGGTGATAAGTCGGTGGACACAAGCCTGGTTAAAGGCTGCTTTACGGTTGTGGTTACACCTTTCCCTGGACCGATGCCCATGTGCGAAATGGCGGAAAGGGACGCTGCATCATAATGAGCAATAGCAGCGTAGTTAAGGTTTTCATAGATAATTAGGAATTTATAAAGGGTCGATGAGGTTACCTGAGGTTTGAACCAGGGTAAGATAAAAATCCTGGTTAAAGGTTGCAAAACTTCCCAACGGACCGCGAATCCCGAGGGACAAAAAAACCGCCACATTGCTGTTGGCGGTTTTTTTATGGTTCACGCTTATGGTTTTATTACTCGATATCCAGCGGATCTTCAGAAAGGATAATGCCGGTATTATCGGCGTAGAGATGGTCCCCGGAGAAGAAGGTCACGCCGCCGAAGTTAACGCGCACGTCGCTTTCGCCGATGCCGTCACCCGCAGCGCCTACCGGAATGGCCGCGATGGCCTGAATCCCGATATCCAGGTCTTCCAGATCGTCCACCTGACGCACGGAGCCGTACACCACGATGCCTTCCCACTCGTTCTGGACGGCAATGCCGGCCAGTTCAGCATCAATCAGTGCGCGACGCACGGACCCGCCGCCGTCGACCACCAGAACGCGGCCACGGCCGTTCTGTTCGAGCAGATCGTACAGCAACCCGTTGTCCTCGAAACATTTCACCGTGACGATTTGACCGCCAAACGATGACCGCCCACCAAAGTTGGAGAACAGCGGTTCAACGACGTTGACATCTTCCTGGTAGATGTCACAAAGCTCGGAGGTATCGTATTTCATAGGTTTAACGCTCAGTTGCTGCGAATGTGTTCAGTATATCGTGCGAAATGCGTTGTTGGCAAAATCATCAATTGTTAATTGATATTTGTCAGCTAACTGAGCGTCTGGCTTAACACAATCCCGATGACGAACAACAGGTTAGTCAGCAGCGCGCCTTTTACCGTTCTCTCCAGCATTGGCGGCATGGCTGCCGGGCTGAGTTCACGCATCACAAAGCGGGCCTGCTTAACCAGCAGCGGCGCGGCAAGCACAAACAGCCAGCCCCACAGACTGTGCAGGGAAATCAGGTTAAATAGCGCCAGGCAAACCAGCGCGCCAATAAGCAGGCAGGCATGATAGCGGCGCGCATTCACCGGCCCCAGACGCACCGCCAGCGTGTTCTTGCCGTTCTCGCGATCGCTGTCGATATCGCGCAGATTATTGATATTGAGTACCGCCGTCGCCAGCAGGCCGCAGGCGGTCGCCGGGAGGAACAGGGCAGGGATCACCGTATGCGCCTGTAAGTACCAGCTCCCCATTACGCTCAGCCAGCCGAAGAACACCAGCACAGAGATATCCCCAAGGCCAATATAGCCGTAAGGGCGCGTGCCGACGGTGTAGGTGATGGCCGCGATAATGGCGAGCAGGCCCAGCACCAGGAAGCCAATGAAGTCGCTGGTGGTTTTCGAGGCGACCGTCACCAGCGCCAGGCCAGATAAGCAAATCAGCACCACGGTGATAATCAGCGCACGCTTCATCTGTGCCTGGGTGATCACCCCTTTTTGCATCCCGCGCAGCGGCCCGATACGGTCAGGCTTGTCGCTGCCTTTTACCGCATCGCCATAATCGTTCGCGAGGTTAGAGAGGATTTGCAGCAGCCCGGCGGTAATGAGCGCCAGACCTGCCACCAGCGGATCGAAATGCCCTTGCCACCAGGCAAGCGCGGTGCCGACAATAATGGCGGCAAAAGCCAGAGGAAGCGTTTTAGGGCGCAGACTTTCGAGCCACGCCTGAGTACGGCTGATATCAGTCATAGTAATTTAGCCAATAAAAATGGGGGCCTTAGCCCCCATTAACAGTGATGAGAATGCAGTAACCGCGATTATAGGATAAAACGGCTCAGATCTTCATCTGCCACTAACGCATCCAGATGTTTGCTCACATAGTCTGCGTCGATGGTAATGGTTTGACCGTTGAGGTCGCTCGCGTCATATGAGATGTCTTCAACCAGACGTTCCAGCACGGTGTGCAGACGACGCGCACCGATGTTCTCGGTGGTTTCGTTGACCTGCCATGCGGCCTGGGCGATACGCTTGATACCGTCTTCGGTGAACTCGAGGTTCACGCCTTCGGTCGCCATCAGCGCCTTGTACTGTACGGTAGCAGAGGCGTTTGGCTCCGTCAGGATGCGCTCGAAATCTTCGGTGGTCAGCGCCTGCAGCTCAACGCGGATAGGCAGACGACCCTGCAGTTCCGGGATCAGATCCGACGGGCTGGCTACCTGGAATGCACCGGAAGCGATAAACAGAATGTGGTCCGTTTTCACCATGCCGTGCTTGGTAGAGACGGTGCAGCCTTCAACCAGCGGCAGCAGGTCGCGCTGTACGCCTTCGCGGGACACGTCCGGACCGGAGCTGTTGCCGCCGCGCTTACAAATTTTGTCGATTTCGTCGATAAACACGATACCGTGCTGCTCAACCGCGTCGATAGCGTCCTGCTTCAGCTCTTCCGGATTCACCAGCTTCGCCGCTTCTTCTTCAATCAGCAGCTTCATCGCGTCTTTGATTTTCAGCTTACGCGCTTTCTGCTTTTGGCCGCCCAGGTTCTGGAACATGGACTGCAGCTGGCTGGTCATTTCTTCCATACCCGGAGGCGCCATGATCTCCACGCCCATCGGCGCGGCCGCGAGGTCGATCTCAATCTCTTTGTCGTCAAGCTGGCCTTCACGCAGTTTTTTGCGGAACGCCTGACGCGCGGCTGAAGGCTCAGCCTGCTGTTCAGCCTGGCCCCAGTTGTTTTTCGCCGGTGGGATCAGCACGTCGAGAATACGCTCTTCGGCCATCTCTTCCGCGCGGTAGCGGTTTTTCTCAATCGCCTGGACGCGCACCATCTTAATCGCAGAATCGGTCAGGTCGCGGATGATAGAGTCCACTTCTTTACCCACATAGCCCACTTCGGTGAACTTGGTGGCTTCAACTTTGATGAACGGCGCGTTCGCCAGCTTCGCCAGACGACGGGCGATTTCGGTTTTACCGACGCCGGTCGGGCCGATCATCAGAATGTTTTTCGGGGTGACTTCGTGACGCAGCTCTTCGTCAAGCTGCATACGACGCCAGCGATTACGCAGCGCGATAGCCACGGAGCGCTTGGCGTTATCCTGGCCGATAATGTGTTTGTTCAGTTCGCTGACAATTTCGCGTGGGGTCATTTCAGACATGGGAGATCCTTACGCTTTGGAGGTCAATTCTTCGATGGTGTGGTTGTGGTTGGTATAGATGCAGATATCACCTGCAATATCCAACGCCTTCACCGCGATATCGCGCGCGTTCATGTCGGTATTTTCCAACAGCGCGCGGGCTGCAGCCTGGGCATAAGGGCCGCCAGAGCCGATGGCAATCAGGTCGTTTTCCGGCTGAATCACGTCACCGTTACCGGTGATGATAAGCGAAGCGGTTTCATCCGCGACCGCCAGCAGCGCTTCGAGCTTGCGCAGCATACGGTCGGTACGCCAGTCCTTTGCCAGCTCAACGGCAGCTTTCACCAGATGACCCTGGTGCATTTCCAGCTTGCGTTCAAACAGTTCAAACAGCGTGAAGGCATCCGCCGTGCCGCCTGCAAAACCGGCGATCACTTTGTCGTTGTAGAGACGACGGACTTTCTTCACGTTGCCTTTCATGACGGTATTACCCAGCGTGGCCTGGCCATCACCGGCGATTACCACATGGCCGTTACGGCGTACACTTACTATTGTTGTCACGAGCAGACCCCCTGGTTACAGATTCGGGAAACAGAAGCCCTGAGCCTGTGCTCAGGGCTGAATTAAATGATAGATGGGGGGGATTTTGGGGGTTTCAACCCCCGGAGGCGAGTCGAATGCAGTTTGTGTGGCCAGCCACTTTCAAACGGGAAATGGTGCCGTCTGCGTTTTCTTTGCCTTTAACCGGGCCGATCACCACGCGGTTCCAGCCGTTATTGGTGGTAATGCGTGAGTCAAACCCTTCGAACGCCAGCTGTGCACGCACCGTTTCCGCCTGCTCGGCACCTTTAAACGAACCGCACTGCACCATCCAGCGGCGCTCGTCTTTTTTCTCTGCCGTCTGCTTCGGCGCTTCGGTCTCTTTGGTTACCGGCGCGGCCTGCTGCGTTTTCGGCTGCTGCGCGGTGGTATGCGCTGGCGTCTGGAGCAGATCCTGATACGGCTGCGCCGCTTGCTTTGGCGGCTGCGCTTTTGGCTGTTGAACAGGCTGCGACTGCACCGTACGCGTCTGCTGCTGCGGTTGCTGGTATGGCTGGGCCTTCGGCTGCTGTACCGGCTGAGTTTGCGTCCACTGCTGCTGTTGCTGCTGTTGAATTTGTGCCTGGCGCTGACGCTGCAGCTGCAACGTTTGCTGACGCTGCGCTGGCGTTTGTTCATTCCACGGCACTTCATTCAGCTGCGTCGGCTGCTGGCGCATATCGGCCTGCATCTGTGCCAGCAGCTGGCGCTGCTCGTCCGTCAGCTGATCGGCATTCTTCACTTCGCCACCGGCTGAGGGCTCAGTAGGCGCACGCACGCCGGGCTGACGACTTTCCAGCTCTTTAATATAGCGCCAGCGCTCTTCAGGTTTCGGCGGCAGACCATTTCCCACCACTTTGTTGCCCTGAAGGGCCTCGGACTCTTCTTTTTTATGGTGCGTGATGAAGTACAGGCCGCCAATAAAGGCCACCAGCACGGCCGCAGCAATAGCGACCATTGCTGGCGAGACCGCAGGCAGATTACGCTGCTTGCTTTTTGAACTGCTCTTTTTGCGTCGCGAAGGTGCCGGCTGGCCGCGACGTACATAATCTCGTTGTGCCACTATCGTTTCGCTGTATTTATTCGTTCGTCAGCCCGCCATGTTACTTAAGCGGCGGGGCTTTGACCAGATAAGGGTGTCCGAAAGGCGTTTACTTTAAGTCAATGCCTGGGTAGAGCCGCGAATAATCAGCTCGCAGTCCAGCAAACGCGAGCCGCTGCTAACCGTTTGACCCTGCAGCTGATCCAGCAGAAGTAGCATCGCTTCGCGGCCAATCTGATAGCGCGGTTGTGAAACGGTGGAGAGCGGTGGATCGCAAAACTCTGAAAGTGAAATGTTATCGAATCCGATAATCGACAAATCTTTCGGCACACGTAAGCCACGGCGCTTGGCGTGTGAAAGCGCACCCAGCGCCATCACGTCGCTGTGGCAGAACACCGCCGTTGGCGGTTCCGGCAGCGCCAGCAGTTTCTCCAGCGCCTGTCCGCCCGCTTCAAAGGTAAAATCACCGCGCGCAATATAGTGCGGATCGACAATCGCACCGGTACGGCGCAGCGCCTGAACATAGCCCTGCAGGCGGTAGTGGCACAGCGGCATCTCTTCCGGCCCGGCAATGCAGCCAATCCGCTTATGTCCCAGCTCCTGGAGATAGTTTACGGCGTTGAACGCGGCGGTGAGGTTATCAATGTGGACCGTCGGCAGCTCAAGCTCTGGCGCAAATTCGTTGGCCATTACCATCGGCGGTAAATTGCGCTGCTCTTCGATGCTGGCATCAAACGGCAGGCGCGAGCCAAGCAGCAGCATGCCGTCAATCTGCTTGGTGATAATGAGGTCGATAAAGGTTTTTTCCTGCTGGTTCTGGTGAGCGCAGTCGCCAATCAGCACCAGATAGCCCTGCTCAGCCGCCGTCACTTCGATACCGCGAATGATCTCGCTGAAGAAGGGATCGCAGATATCCGGCACTATTACCAGGATGGTCCGCGATTCATTGCGCTTAACGTTCCGCCCCATCGCCTGCGGGAAATACCCCACTTCCAGCGCCGCCTGTTCAACCTTGTTACGGGTCGCCTGGGAGACTTTATCCGGGTTCATTAATGCGCGGGACACGGTTGCCGTTGAGACTTGTGCTTTCTCGGCAACGTCTTTCATGGTCGCCGTGGCAACCTCTTTCCTGGACTTCAACGTCTTCTCCTCGCCTGAACACCGAACTGCGGACATCACCATTTTTACAGATAGTTAATGGAATCGGTTACAGAATTTTCATAAAAAGTGTGAGGCGCGTTAAATTTTTCGATCCGTCTTCAGCCTTCGATGGGATCGACGTCCAGTACCCACTTCACTTTACGCGCTTCCGGCAGGGTATTGATGAGCGCCAGCGTGCCGCTGACGATGTGCTGCAGGCGAATACGCGAGGGGTGCTGAAGTAAAATCTGCCAGCGGAAACGTCCACCGCGTTTTGGCGCCAGCGCCGGCACCGGGCCCAGGATCCACAACTGGTTATCCACCAGCGGGCTGGCCTGCAGGAGATTCCTCAGCTGTTGCAGGAAAAGCGGCGCCTGCTGGTTGTTATGATCCTCCGCGCGGATGATGACGTGGCTGGTCCACGGCGGCAGCTGCATGGTCTGGCGTTCGGCCAGCGCCTGCTCGGCAAAGGCGTCATAACCTTTGTGCAGCAGAGTCTGTAGCAGCGGGTGCTCAGGGTGATGCGTTTGCAGTACTACCTCGCCCTGTTTACCCGCGCGTCCGGCACGCCCGGCAACCTGGGTATAAAGCTGGGCGAAGCGCTCGGCGGAGCGGAAATCTGCCGAGAACAGCGCGCCGTCGACGTCCAGCAGGGCGACCAGCGTCACGTCCGGGAAGTGGTGCCCTTTCGCCAGCATCTGGGTGCCAATCAGGATGCGCGCGCCGCCGCGATGCACTTCCGCCAGCTGCTGCTCCAGCGCCCCCTTGCGGCTGGTGGTGTCCCGGTCGATTCGGGAAATAGGCACGTCCGGGAAGAAGGGGCCAAGCGCCTGTTCCAGCTGTTCCGTTCCCAGCCCCACCGGCACGATATGCGTGGAACCACATGACGGGCACTGGCGAGGAACGGGACGCTGGCTGTCGCAGTGGTGGCAGCGCAAGTGTCGCTGGGCCTGATGGAAGGTGTAGTAGTGGTCGCAGCGCGGGCACTCGGCAATCCAGCCGCAGTCGTGGCACAGCAGGGCGGGGGCAAATCCGCGACGGTTCAGGAACAGGATGACCTGGTTCCCCGCCTGCAAATGCTGGCGCATGCGGGAAATCAAGGCGGGCGCTAAGCCGGCCTGCACCTGCTGGCCTTTGAGATCCAGCACGTGCTGAATGGCCGGGCGGGCATTCCCCGCGCGGCGCGTCAGGCGCAGCATGTGGTATTTACGCTGGCGCACGTTGTGCAGCGTTTCGAGCGCAGGCGTGGCGGATCCGAGAATAATAGGGATTTGCTCGCTGTGCGCACGGTAGACCGCCAGATCGCGGGCGTGATAGCGCCAGCCTTCCTGCTGTTTATAGGAGCTGTCGTGCTCTTCGTCGATGACGATGACACCGAGGTTTTTAAACGGCGTAAACAGCGACGAGCGGGTGCCGATCACAATCGCCGCTTCGCCGTTTTTCGCTTTCAGCCAGGCGCTGAGGCGCTCGCTATCGTTCAACCCGGAGTGCAGCACCTCAACGGGCGCGTTAAAGCGCTCGCGGAAGCGGGCAATGGTCTGCGGTGTCAGGCCGATTTCCGGCACCATCACCAGCGCCTGTTTGCCCTGCGCGAGCACGTTTTCCAGCACGCTCAGATAGACTTCGGTCTTGCCGGAGCCCGTCACGCCCGCCAGCAGCCAGGCGGAAAAGTGGTCCGAGGCGCTATGAATGGCACCAACCGCGGTGGCCTGCTCGGTATTCAGGCGCAGGCGATCGCCCGAGACGGAGAAGCCGTCGCGCCAGTCGTGAAGGGCGGGCGCTTCGCTGGCCAGCTCGCTCAACCCTTTCTTTCTTAATGCCTGTAGCGCCGTTTCGCTGACCTCAAGCTCGTCGACCTGGTGCCGCCAGATTTTTCCCTGACGCAGCGCCGCCAGCGCCTGCTGCTGTTTCTGCGAACGCTTCAGGCTGTTGATGTCCACGGCCTGCCCCTGTTCGGTGGCAAACCAGTACCACATCGGGGCGTGGCTGGCGCTCTTGCCCTGGCGCAGCAGGATCGGCAGGGCGTGGAACAGGACGTCGCCAATCGGGTGATGATAATAATCTGCCGCCCACAGCAGCAGTCGCCAGGTGCTGGTGGAGTAAACCGGCTCGCTGTCCAGCACCTCAACCACCGATTTCAGTTCATTGAGGGGCAATTCGCTTGTATCGCTGACGGAGACGACGATCCCCACGCGCTGCTGTTTGCCAAACGGCACGGTCACGCGACAGCCCGCTTTGGCGCTCATGCTGTCGGGCAGCAGGTAGTCAAAGGTGCGGGGAAGCGGAACGGGCAGGGCAACGTGAGCGACGGGCATCGAATCTTCCTGACTTGAAAAGTGGCGCGTTAGTATACACATTAGTAAAAGCGGCGTGCGGATCAGTTTGCATACGTTGGTTAAATTCTGTATGATTCGCCGCCTTTGGTGTACTTTACGCCAAAGAACTTACATTCAACATCGCGTGGTGTCTGGCGTTAGGGCTGGAAGAGCGACGCGGCCTTAACTGAGGTTCTCCCATGAAAAAAGATATTCACCCGAAATACGAAATGATTACTGCAAACTGCTCTTGCGGTAACTCTATCCAGATCCGCTCTACCGTGGGTCACGATCTGAACCTGGACGTGTGCGGCAAATGCCACCCGTTCTACACTGGTAAGCAGCGTGATGTTGCAACCGGTGGCCGTGTTGACCGCTTCAACAAGCGTTTCAGCATCCCGGGCGCTAAATAAGTTTCCCGAAAAAAAGGCACCGCAAGGTGCCTTTTTTGTATCCGCTTCTCAGTATTCCCACGTCTCCGGGTCAATACCCAGTTCACGCATGATCACCTTCGCCTCTTCCGGGATTTCGTCGCTACGCTCTTTGCGCAGATCGTCATCGTTCGGCAACGGTTGGCCGGTAAACGCATGCAGGAACGCTTCGCACAGCAGTTCGCTGTTGGTCGCGTGACGCAGGTTGTTCACCTGACGACGCGTACGTTCATCGGTGAGGATCTTCAACACCTTCAGAGGAATGGAAACCGTAATTTTCTTTACTTGCTCACTCTTCTTACCGTGCTCAGCGTATGGGCTGATATATTCGCCGCTCCATTCAGCCATGAGATACCTTTAATCCTCTCAGTCATTAATCTAAAGGTGCAAACCGGTCACTGCCCGTTTTGAACCGTAATCTTGCGTAGTTTACCGTAGAGACGATACCGTGGCACGGATATTGCCGCTGCAGCGTGCACTAAAGCATATAATTTTAACGGCTATTTGCGCATTGCTCAATCTATACGCAAAGAAGTTTAGATGTCCAGATGTATTGACGTCCATACTTTCAATGTTTACTCTGGTGGCTGACTTTTCACCTCATTCGCCAGGAAGCCCTCACCATGACGCGTAAACAGGCCACGATCGCGGTGCGTAGCGGATTAAATGATGACGAGCAGTACGGCTGCGTTGTCCCGCCCATTCATCTTTCCAGCACCTACAATTTCACCGGATTTAATGAACCGCGCGCGCATGACTACTCGCGTCGCGGCAACCCTACGCGTGATGTAACCCAGCGCGCGCTGGCGGAACTGGAAGGCGGCGCGGGTGCGGTATTAACCAATACCGGTATGTCTGCCATTCACCTGGTGACCACGGTGTTCCTGAAGCCTGGCGATCTGCTGGTTGCGCCGCACGACTGTTACGGCGGCAGCTATCGTCTGTTTGACAGCCTGGCAAAGCGCGGCTGCTACCGCGTGCTGTTTGTCGATCAAAACGACGAACAGGCGCTGAAACAGGCGCTGGCAGAGAAGCCGAAGCTGGTTCTGGTGGAAAGTCCAAGCAACCCATTGTTGCGCGTTGTCGACATTGCGAAAATTTGTCAGCTCGCAAGGGATGCGGGAGCGATAAGTGTAGTGGATAATACCTTCCTCAGTCCGGCCCTTCAGAACCCGTTAGCACTGGGTGCGGATCTGGTATTGCATTCATGCACCAAATATCTGAACGGTCATTCTGACGTGGTGGCGGGCGTGGTGATTGCAAAAGATCCCGACGTTGTCACGGAACTGGCATGGTGGGCTAATAATATCGGCGTCACCGCGGGCGCGTTCGACAGCTACCTGCTGTTGCGCGGCATCCGCACGCTGTCGCCGCGCATGGACGTGGCGCAGCGTAATGCCCAGGCGATTGTCGATTTCCTGAAAACCCAGCCGCTGGTGAAGAAGCTTTATCACCCGTCGCTGCCGGAAAACCAGGGGCATGAGATTGCCGCGCGCCAGCAGAAGGGATTTGGCGCGATGTTAAGTTTTGAACTGGACGGTGACGAGCAAACGCTGCGTCGCTTCCTGAGCGGGCTGTCATTGTTTACGCTGGCGGAATCCTTAGGTGGGGTTGAAAGCTTGATCTCCCACGCCGCGACCATGACGCACGCAGGTATGGCACCGGAAGCACGTGCCGCCGCCGGGATTTCCGAGACGCTGCTGCGTATCTCGACCGGTATTGAAGATTCTGAAGATTTAATTGCCGATCTGGAAAATGGCTTCCGGGTCGCAGCCAAGGGGTAATCATGAGTGTGATAGCGCAGGCAGGGGCGAAGGGTCGTCAGCTGCACAAGTTTGGTGGTAGTAGTCTTGCTGATGTGAAATGTTATCTGCGCGTCGCAGGGATCATGACCGAATATTCACAGCCGGGTGACATGATGGTTGTCTCGGCGGCGGGCAGCACCACCAACCAGTTGATTAGCTGGCTGAAACTGAGCCAGACCGATCGCCTTTCTGCGCATCAGGTGCAACAGTCCTTACGTCGTTACCAGAGCGAGCTGATTGCCGGCCTGCTGCCTGCGGACGTGGCGGACGGGCTGATCAGCGCCTTCACGCATGACCTTGAGCGTCTGGCTGCTCTGCTGGACAGCGGGATTACCGACGCGGTGTATGCCGAAGTGGTGGGCCACGGTGAAGTGTGGTCCGCGCGCCTGATGGCCGCCGTACTGCAACACCTGGGCGTAGACGCGGCCTGGCTCGACGCGCGTGATTTCCTGCGTGCGGAACGCGCCGCGCAGCCGCAGGTGGACGAAGGGTTGTCCTATCCGCTGCTGCAACAGCTGCTGGTGCAGCATCCGGGCAAACGTATTGTCGTCACCGGCTTTATCAGCCGCAGCAACGCGGGTGAAACCGTGCTGCTGGGCCGTAACGGCTCGGACTACTCGGCAACGCAGATCGGTGCCCTGGCGGGCGTGTCCCGCGTTACCATCTGGAGCGACGTGGCCGGTGTCTACAGCGCGGACCCGCGTAAAGTGAAAGATGCCTGCCTGCTTCCGCTGCTGCGTCTCGACGAAGCGAGCGAGCTGGCGCGTCTGGCGGCACCGGTGCTGCACGCGCGCACGCTGCAGCCGGTTTCCGGCAGCGATATTGACCTGCAGCTGCGCTGTAGCTATACGCCGGATCAGGGGTCCACGCGCATTGAGCGCGTGCTGGCGTCCGGCACGGGCGCGCGCATCGTCACCAGCCACGACGACATCTGCCTGATTGAGTTCCAGGTCCCTGCGGGTCAGGACTTCAGGCTGGCGCATAAAGATATCGACACGATCCTGAAACGCGCCCAGGTGCGTCCGCTGGCCGTTGGCGTGCATAACGATCGTCAACTGCTGCAGTTCTGCTATACCGCCGAAGTGGCGGACAGCGCGCTGAAAATTCTCGACGAAGCGGGCCTGCCGGGCGAGCTTCGCCTGCGTCAGGGGCTGGCGCTGGTGGCGATGGTCGGCGCGGGCGTCACCCGTAACCCGCTGCACTGCCACCGCTTCTGGCAGCAGCTGAAGGGCCAGCCGGTAGAGTTCACCTGGCAGTCGGAAGAGGGCATCAGCCTGGTCGCCGTGCTGCGTAAAGGCCCAACCGAAAGCCTGATTCAGGGTCTGCACACCTCGCTGTTCCGCGCGGAAAAACGCATCGGCCTGGTGCTGTTTGGCAAGGGTAACATCGGTTCCCGCTGGCTGGAGCTGTTCGCCCGCGAACAGGTCACGCTTTCGGCGCGTACCGGGTTTGAATTTATTCTTGCGGGCGTGGTGGATAGCCGCCGCAGCCTGCTGAACTACGAAGGGCTGGACGCCAGCCGGGCGCTTGCCTTCTTTAACGATGAAGCGGTTGAGCAGGATGAAGAGTCGCTGTTCCTGTGGATGCGCGCGCACCCGTATGACGATCTGGTGGTGTTGGACGTCACCGCCAGCGAACAGCTTGCCGATCAGTATCTGGATTTCGCCAGCCACGGTTTCCACGTCATCAGCGCCAACAAGCTGGCGGGGGCGAGCAGCACCGATAAATACCGTCAGATCCATGACGCGTTCGAAAAAACGGGCCGCCACTGGCTCTATAATGCCACCGTTGGCGCGGGCCTGCCGGTTAACCATACCGTGCGTGACCTGATTGAAAGCGGCGACAGCATTCTGGCGCTGAGCGGGATCTTCTCCGGTACGCTCTCCTGGCTGTTCCTGCAGTTTGACGGCACCGTACCGTTCACCGACCTGGTGGATCAGGCGTGGCAGCAGGGCTTAACCGAGCCCGATCCGCGCGTTGACCTCTCCGGTAAAGACGTGATGCGCAAGCTGGTGATCCTGGCGCGTGAAGCCGGTTATGACATCGAGCCGGATTCCGTACGCGTCGAGTCGCTGGTGCCTGCGGGCTGCGAAGAAGGTTCTGTTGATCACTTCTTCGAAAACGGCGACGAGCTGAATGACCAGATGGTACAGCGTCTGGAAGCGGCAAACGAGATGGGGCTGGTGCTGCGCTACGTGGCGCGTTTCGAGGCGAACGGTAAGGCGCGTGTGGGTGTCGAGGCGGTGCGTCCTGACCATCCGCTGGCGGCCCTGCTGCCGTGCGATAACGTCTTCGCCATTGAAAGCCGCTGGTACCGCGATAACCCGCTGGTGATCCGCGGCCCGGGCGCGGGGCGCGATGTCACCGCTGGGGCTATCCAGTCCGATATTAACCGTCTGGCTAAGCTGCTGTAAAAAGTGAATTTCCCTCTCCCTGTGGGCTGAGGAATCCCCAGTAATTTTTTCCTGAAGCGATGAACATTGCTTCAGAGAAATGAATAACTTACAGCGATGTCCTGGTCCGGCTGTAAATCGCTGAGGCGTTTCCTGTAGGCCGGGGCGAGGCGCATGGATGCGCCGAGAGGGCGGGCTTTACAGGGACGTTACCTCCGCCCGCCCCCGACAAGCCGGAAGGAATAAGCCGAAGGCACCGCGAAGCGGCGATTTACCGCCGGGAGCCCGGGTCGCCAGGGCGGCGGCGATTGAGCCGCCCTGGCACGTTCACAGGTCATGTCCTTACAGAGTAGCAAGGAACATAAAGTGAACGGAATGACCACCAGAGCCGTATGTTCCCCCTCACCCCAGCCCTCTCCCTCAAGGGAGAGGGGGTCGTCCGTGCTGGTATTATTTTGTGGGGATCCCTCAGCCCACAGGGAGAGGGTTAGGGTGAGGGCATCAGACCGCGCTCACCCTCATCATGAACTCCCTTCATCTTCCCTGAGCAAACCTCACCGTTATTGTGATTATTTCTGTTGACGTCACGCCGCTTTTCCGTCATTTTTACATCTGGACGTCTAAACGTATAGAAGTTCACAACACAACAGACAATGACACGCGAAAGATAGAGGTAAGGTATGAGCTTTTTTCACGCCAACCAGCGGGAAGCACTGAATCAGAGCCTGGCCGAAGTAAATGGCCAGATTAACGTCTCTTTTGAATTTTTCCCGCCGCGCACCAGTGAAATGGAGCAAACCCTGTGGAGCTCTATCGATCGCCTGAGCAGCCTTAAGCCGAAGTTTGTCTCCGTGACCTACGGCGCCAACTCCGGCGAGCGTGACCGTACGCACAGCATTATTAAAGGCATCAAAGATCGTACCGGTCTGGAAGCAGCGCCGCATCTGACCTGTATTGACGCCACCCGCGATGAGCTGCGCGCCATTGCCCAGGACTACTGGAACAACGGGATTCGCCATATCGTTGCCCTGCGTGGCGATCTGCCGCCGGGAAGCGGCAAGCCGGACATGTACGCTACCGATCTGGTCGCGCTGCTGAAAGACGTTGCTGATTTTGATATCTCCGTGGCCGCCTACCCTGAAGTCCACCCGGAAGCGAAAAGCGCCCAGGCGGATTTGCTTAACCTGAAGCGTAAGGTGGAGGCCGGTGCCAACCGCGCCATCACCCAGTTCTTCTTTGACGTGGAAAGCTATCTGCGCTTCCGCGACCGCTGCGTCTCGGCAGGTATCGACGTCGAAATTATCCCGGGCATTCTGCCAGTCTCTAACTTCAAACAGGCGAAGAAGTTCGCCGATATGACCAACGTTCGCATTCCGCTGTGGATGTCCAAAATGTACGAAGGGCTGGACGATGATGCGGAAACCCGCAAGCTGGTGGGGGCCAATATTGCGATGGACATGGTGAAGATCTTAAGCCGCGAAGGGGTGAAAGACTTCCATTTCTACACGCTTAACCGCGCGGAGATGAGCTACGCCATTTGTCATACGCTGGGCGTTCGTCCGGCGTAATCAGCAAAAAGCCCTCATAAAGTGAGGGCTTTTTAATCATATAAAAAGTTAAAAGGTATTAACTATCGAATCTGTGGATTAATTCAACTATATCTTATTGCTAGTGGTGTATATCGTAACGGTATCACTGTAAAGGGAGCATAGCGATGAGCACGTCAGACGAGACCAATAACGCGGCATCCGCCGGCAAATGTCCGTTCCATCAGGGCGGCGTCGATCACAGCGCGGGCGCAGGTACCGGCAGCAAAGAGTGGTGGCCTAAACAACTCCGCATCGATCTTCTAAACCAACATTCCAACCGTTCGAACCCTCTGGGTGAAGACTTCGACTACCGCAAAGAATTCAGCAAGCTCGACTATTCCGCCCTCAAGGGCGATCTCAAAGCCCTGTTAACCGATTCTCAACCGTGGTGGCCTGCCGACTGGGGCAGCTACGCGGGTCTGTTTATTCGCATGGCCTGGCACGGTGCCGGTACTTACCGCTCCGTTGACGGACGCGGCGGCGCCGGACGCGGCCAACAGCGCTTTGCGCCGCTGAACTCCTGGCCTGATAACGTCAGCCTGGATAAAGCGCGCCGCCTGCTGTGGCCAATCAAGCAAAAATACGGACAAAAAATCTCCTGGGCCGACCTGTTTATTCTCGCGGGTAACGTGGCGCTGGAGAACTCCGGCTTCCGCACCTTTGGTTTTGGCGCCGGTCGTGAAGACGTCTGGGAACCGGATCTGGACGTGAACTGGGGTGATGAAAAAGCCTGGCTGACCCACCGTGACCCGGAAGCACTGGCGAAGCGCCCGCTGGCGGCCACCGAAATGGGGCTGATTTACGTGAACCCGGAAGGGCCAAACGCCAGCGGTGAACCGCTGTCTGCTGCGGCGGCGATCCGCGCCACCTTTGGCAACATGGGTATGAACGACGAAGAGACCGTCGCGCTGATTGCCGGCGGCCATACGCTCGGTAAAACCCACGGCGCGGGTGAAGCCACGCACGTAGGTACCGATCCGGAAGCCTCGCCGATTGAAGCGCAGGGCTTAGGCTGGGCCAGCACGCACGGCACCGGTATTGGCGCTGACGCCATCACCTCCGGGCTGGAAGTCATCTGGTCGCAAACTCCGACCCAGTGGAGCAACTACTTCTTCGAGAACCTGTTCAAATACGAATGGGTGCAGACCCGCAGCCCGGCAGGCGCGATTCAGTTTGAAGCCGTGGATGCGCCAGAAATCATGCCAGACCCGTTTGACCCGTCGAAAAAACGTAAGCCAACCATGCTGGTCACCGACCTGACGCTGCGTTTCGACCCGGAATTCGAGAAAATTTCCCGTCGCTTCCTGAACGATCCGCAGGCCTTTAACGAAGCCTTCGCGCGCGCGTGGTTCAAACTGACCCACCGTGATATGGGGCCAAAAGCGCGGTACATCGGCCCGGAAGTGCCGAAAGAAGATCTGATTTGGCAGGATCCGCTGCCTCAGCCGGTGTTCCATCCGACGCAGGAAGACATTGAAAGCCTGAAAGCGGAAATCGCGGCCTCTGGCCTCTCCGTGAGCGAGCTGGTTTCCGTGGCATGGGCGTCTGCATCGACCTTCCGCGGTGGCGACAAGCGCGGCGGCGCCAACGGCGCGCGTCTGGCGCTGGCGCCTCAGCGCGACTGGGATGTGAACGCCGCGGCGGTACGTGCGTTACCGGCTCTGGAAGCTATTCAGCGCACCACCAATAAAGCCTCGCTGGCGGATATCATCGTGCTGGCGGGCGTTGTGGGCGTTGAGCAGGCGGCGAAAGCCGCGGGCGTTTACGTCAACGTGCCGTTCACGCCGGGCCGTGTGGATGCGCGTCAGGATCAGACGGATATCGAGATGTTTAACCTGCTCGAACCGATTGCCGACGGCTTCCGCAACTACCGTGCGCAGGTGGATGTGTCCACGACGGAATCATTGCTGATTGATAAGGCCCAGCAGCTGACCCTGACCGCACCTGAGCTGACGGTGCTGATCGGTGGCCTGCGCGTGCTGGGCACGAACTTTGATGGCAGCAATAATGGCGTATTCACCAACCGCGAGGGCGTGCTGAGCAACGACTTCTTCGTGAACCTGTTGGATATGAATACCCAGTGGAAAGCGACCGACGATTCAAACGAACTGTTTGCCGGAAGCGATCGCGCCAGCGGTGAAGTGAAATACACCGCGACCCGCGCCGACCTGGTCTTCGGTTCTAACGCCGTCCTGCGCGCGCTGGCCGAGGTTTATGCCAGCAGCGACGCACACGAGAAGTTTGTCCGTGACTTCGTTGCCGCATGGACGAAGGTGATGGATTTGGATCGGTTTGACGTGAAGTAAAAGCAATCCCCGCCACGGCGGGGATTTTTTTGCCAGTCATCCAGGCGGGGTAAGGCGTAGCTGTCACCCGCTTTTCAGGCGATCGAGTTTTTTTTGCGAACCTCTTCTCCCTTAGAGATTGAGGTTACCAAACGCGTTTTTCCAGTCCTGCTCGAACTTTTCTATGGCCGACTCTACCGCTGGGGTACCGAGCATTTGTTGCGCTACGTCTAAGGGGATCGTGATTGCCTCGCATCCGGCCAGCAGGCAGTCCAGCGCCTGACGCGGTGTTTTAAAGCTGGCAGCCAGCACCATGCTTTCCGGCGCATGCAGTTCCAGCAGGGACTGCAGCTCCTGTACCATGCGAATACCGTCGCCGCCCTGTGCGTCGACGCGGTTGACGTACG
The DNA here is from genome assembly GCF_014930595.1 of Enterobacter cloacae complex sp. P42RS. Classification (NCBI taxonomy): domain Bacteria; kingdom Pseudomonadati; phylum Pseudomonadota; class Gammaproteobacteria; order Enterobacterales; family Enterobacteriaceae; genus Enterobacter; species Enterobacter cloacae complex sp. P42RS. The sequence goes on along the minus strand of NZ_JADBRK010000018.1, from coordinate 4,310 downwards.
GCGCAACGTATTTCGCGCCTGCCAGCGCGGCCAGTAAACCCTGAGCGGCGCTGTAAACGGCGGTACCCAACGTGGTAATACCCTCTCTTTTCAGCTGTTTAATGGCGATAAGCCCCTGCGCGGTGACCGGAATTTTCACCACAATACCCGGGATGGCGTTACTCAGGCGTTTGGCCTCCGCCACCATGCCTTCGGCGTCGCGGCTCATGGTTTGAGCAAACAGCGTACCGTTCGGCCCGATGGCTTGTTGCAGGCGCGGCAGCACGTCCCAGATGGATTCACGGCTGACGGCAATGATGCTTGGGTTGGTGGTGACGCCCGCGATGGGGAAGACGCGGGCAAGGCGTTCCACTTCCGCCACGTTCGCGGTATCCAGATACAGTTCCATTATTTTTCCTTAAGTCAGAAAGGTTGAATAAAGGATAAGGCCCGGCTGAGTGCGGCGGATACAGGTCAATTTTGCCAAATACTGGACAAATGTAATGTCCTTAGCGAAGTGCGATAGCGATCACAATGCTATTTTTTGGCGATAAGCTGGCTGTGATACTGGCGACGATATTCGGAAGGGGAACGCTCGGTGTGCTTGCGAAAGAGGCGACAAAAGTAGTTGCTGTCAGGAAATCCGCAGCGTGCGGCAATATCTTTAATTTTGAGATCGTAGCCTTTCAGCAGCTGGCGTGCATGTTCCAGCCGCGTTTGTGTCAGATACTCGTTGAACCCCACGTGGCCGATCTTCTGAAAGAGATGGGAAAGGTAGTTCGGCGAGATGTAGAACGCCTGTGCCACGGATTCGCGCGTTAACGAAGAGGCGTAATTTTCTTCGATATAACTACGAACGGCTTCGAATAGCGCCCGGCTGCGGTTAGCGGTGTGGATGTCACTGCCAAGCAGATCCCGGCAGTGGCTGAGCAAGCTTAATACCACCAGCATGGCTGTGTCTTGCTCGTCTGGCTGCATCTGTAATTCGGTGAGCGCTTGCAGAAGAAAAGCACCCGTTCGCGGGCCACGTCGGGGAACCTGCAGCTGCTGCAAAAGCGCGTTGTCACGCTGTAAATCCAGAGTCAGCTGCTGCTTACCGAAATGTATGCTCATGGCGTTAGACGGTGGAAGCGTGATGTGTCCAAAGGATGAAAATATCGCCTCACAGGGCGGAGCAAGGGTAATGACGAGGCAGGGAGATGTTCGGGGATGCTGTTCAGCCAGCGCTGAGAAATGAATCTGGCCCAGCGGTAACGTACGGTTCACCAGGTCAGCCAAAATTCGGGTGATATCGGAATACATGAGAAGACTACCGAAACGTGCCGGGCGGCGCTAAAAACGCCTGCCCGGCATAAAGCATTACCCAGTGTTACGCATACCCGCCGCAACGCCCGCAATCGTCACCATCAGTGCCTGTTCAACGCGCGGATCCGGCTCTTTACCTTCCTCTTCCGCCAGGCGGGAACGGTGCAGCAGTTCAGCCTGTAAAACGTTCAGCGGGTCGGTGTAGATGTTACGCAGCTGGATTGACTCGGCGATCCACGGCAGGTCCGCCATCAGGTGCGAGTCGTTGGCGATGTCCAGCACCACTTTGATGTCGCCTTCCAGCAGTTCGCGCAGTTCTTTACCCAACGCCCACAGCTCTGGTTTCACCAGCCGCTGGTCGTAGTATTCCGCCAGCCACAGGTCGGCCTTCGAGAAGACCATCTCCAGCATGCCCAGACGGGTAGAGAAGAAGGGCCAGTCGCGGCACATGGTTTCCAGTTCGTTCTGTTTGCCGTCTTCCACCACTTTTTGCAGCGCGGCACCGGCACCCAACCAGGCGGGCAGCATCAGGCGGTTTTGCGTCCAGGCGAAGATCCATGGAATGGCGCGCAGGGATTCAACGCCACCGGTCGGGCGACGCTTTGCAGGACGCGAGCCCAGCGGCAATTTACCCAGCTCCTGCTCAGGCGTTGCTGAACGGAAGTAAGGCACGAAGTCTTTGTTTTCACGCACGTAGCCGCGGTACAGATCGCAGGAGATGTCTGACAGCTCGTCCATGATGCGGCACCAGGATTCTTTTGGCTCCGGCGGCGGCAGCAGGTTCGCTTCCAGGATCGCGCTGGTATAGAGCGACAGGCTGCTGATGGTCACTTCCGGCAGGCCATACTTGAAGCGGATCATCTCGCCCTGCTCGGTCACGCGCAGGCCGCCTTTCAGGCTTCCCGGCGGTTGAGAGAGCAGCGCCGCGTGAGCAGGCGCGCCACCGCGACCAATGGAGCCGCCGCGACCGTGGAACAGGGTCAGCTCGATACCGGCTTTCTCGCAGGTTTTGATCAGCGCATCCTGAGCCTGATACTGCGCCCAGGACGCCGCCATCACGCCCGCATCTTTCGCGGAGTCGGAATAGCCAATCATTACCATCTGCTTGCCCTGAATAAAGCCGCGATACCAGTCGATGTTAAGCAGCTGGGTCATGACGTCGTTGGCGTTGTTCAGGTCGTCGAGGGTCTCAAACAGCGGGGCGACTGGCAGGGCGTAGTCGATGCCCGCTTCTTTCAGCAGAAGATGAACACCCAGCACGTCGGACGGGGTTTTCGCCATAGAGATCACGTAGGCGGCCACCGATCCTTTCGGCGCATCGACGATCGCTTTACAGGTGTTGAGCACCTCGCGGGTGTCGTTGCTTGGCTCCCAGTTGCGCGGCAGCAGAGGGCGCTTGGAGTTCAATTCGCGGATCAGGAACGCCTGCTTGTCGGCTTCGGACCAGCTTTCATAGTCGCCGATGCCGAGATAGCGGGTCAGCTCGCCCAAGGCTTCAGTATGGCGGGTACTTTCCTGACGGACGTCGATACGCACCAGCGGTACGCCGAAACACTTCACGCGGCGCAGGGTATCAAGCAGTTCGCCGTTGGCGATGATGCCCATGCCACAGGCCTGGAGTGATTTATAGCAGGCGTATAGCGGCTCCCAGAGCTGTTCGTTCTGGCTCAGCAGACCTTCCGGCTTCGGCAGGCGCTGGCCTTTAAGGCGCGCTTCCAGCCACGCCTGGGTGGCCATCAGCTGACCGCGCAGCTTTTTCATCAGGAAACGGTACGGCTCGCTGGCACCTTCTTCACCGGCCAGCGCGCGCAGTTCCGGCGTCGCTTCAACCATCGACAGCTCGGAGATCAGCACCTGAATATCCTTCAGAAACAGGTCGGTCGCTTTCCAGCGGCTCAGCAGCAGGACGTGACGGGTGATTTCCGCGGTCACGTTCGGGTTGCCGTCGCGGTCACCGCCCATCCAGGAGGTGAAGCGCACCGGCACAAAGTCTACCGGCAGACGATAGCCCAGGTTTTCTTCCAGCTGTTCGTTCAGCTCGCGCAGGTAGTTTGGTACCCCTTCCCACAGGCTGTTTTCCACCACCGCAAAGCCCCATTTGGCTTCGTCGACCGGGCTTGGGCGATGCTTACGAATTTCATCGGTGTGCCAGGACTGGGCAATCAGCTGGCGCAGACGGCGCATCAGCTGGTTGCGCTCGTAGTCGGCAATGTCTTTGTTATCCAGCTGCTTCAGGCAGCTGTTTACTTCCACCATCTTGTGGATCAGCGTACGACGGGTGATTTCGGTTGGGTGTGCGGTCAGCACCAGCTCCAGCGAAAGGGACTCCACCGCTTTTTTGATGGTGGCTTCGTTGAGGTCTGGCTGGTCTTTCAGTTTACGAAGGGTGCGGGCAATGACTTCCGGGTTGCTGGCCGCTTCGCCGTTTGGCGAAATGCTGTGGTATTGCTCAGCGGTGTTTGCCAGGTTCAGGAACTGGCTGAAGGCGCGGGCAACGGGCAGCAGCTCATCGTTAGAGAGGTTCTGCAAGGTGGTGAGCAGCTCCTGACGACTGGCCTCGTTACCGGCACGGGAAGATTTGGACAGCTTGCGGATGGTTTCAACGCGGTCGAGGATGTTCTCCCCCAGCGCGTCTTTGATGGTATCTCCAAGCACTTTGCCGAGCATGCTGACATTACTACGCAACGCGGAATATTGTTCGTTCATAAAAACCCAGTCACCCCATCATTTTTGTTTATGCCCAGGCGAAAATCTTCTGGACATTATTTTGTCATCTCCCTTTATAAAGCCACGTAAAACCCCCGTCGTCAATTGCTGCGAAAACGGTTCAGCAAACGAATAAATGCGGGCAATTTACGAAATTTAATTCGCATTGCGTCAGATAAGAGATGCTTATGGAAATGTGACGGTGATCATGCGATTTGTTGCCCTCACCCTCACCCTCACCCTAACCCTCTCCCACTGTACGGTCCGGGGACATAGTGAACACTTGTTCGGGGACATGGTAGACACTTACAACTAAGGCA
>NZ_JADBRK010000017.1:0-100503 GCF_014930595.1 Enterobacter cloacae complex sp. P42RS | reverse complement strand
CAGAAGTGAAACGCCGTAGCGCCGATGGTAGTGTGGGGTCTCCCCATGTGAGAGTAGGGAACTGCCAGGCATCAAATAAGTGAAGAGGCCATCCGAAAGGATGGCCTTTTTGCGTTTCTGCGCTGCACAAACTAATCCCCCAACGCCCTGCTTATACGGTAAACTACCTGCGTTTTTGCATCAGGATAGCGTCTATGAACCACTCCCTTAAGCCCTGGAATACCTTTGGCATTCAACGTAATGCTAATCAAATTGTACGTGCCGATACTGCACAGCAGCTGCTGGATGCATGGCAAAGCGCAACAGAAAATAACGAACCCGTACTGATTCTGGGCGAAGGAAGCAATGTCCTGTTTCTCGACGATTTCGCGGGAATGGTGATCGTTAACCGCATCATGGGCATTGGTGTGGAAGAGCATGCCGATAGCTGGCATCTGCACGTGGGGGCCGGAGAAAACTGGCATCAGTTGGTGCAATTTACCCTCGAAAAAGGGATGCCGGGTCTGGAAAACCTGGCGCTTATACCAGGCTGCGCCGGATCGTCACCCATCCAAAACATCGGTGCCTACGGCATCGAACTGAAACATGTCTGTGAATATGTCGACTGCATCGAACTGGCGACCGGAACGGCTAAGCGCTTAACGGCAGAACAGTGTCGGTTTGGCTATCGTGACAGTATCTTCAAGCATGAATATCAGGATCGCTACGTGATTGTCGCCGTGGGCCTGCGTCTGCCAAAGAACTGGCAGCCGGTGCTGACCTATGGCGATTTAACGCGTCTCGATCCAGCAACCGTCACTCCCCGCGACGTATTTGACTCAGTTTGCCATATGCGAATGACCAAACTTCCCGATCCGAAAGTAAACGGAAATGCAGGAAGCTTCTTCAAAAATCCGGTTATTAGCAGCGAAAATGCAAAAGCCTTTCTTGAAGGATGGCCCACTGCGCCACATTATCCTCAGGCAGATGGCAGCGTGAAGCTGGCCGCTGGCTGGCTGATCGATCAATGCCAGTTAAAAGGCACGTCCGTAGGTGGCGCTGCCGTTCACCAGCAGCAGGCTCTGGTACTGATTAATCAATGCGATGCGACCAGCGATGATGTTGTACAGCTGGCGCATTATGTTCGTCAACGTGTGGGCGAAAAGTTTAACGTCTGGCTGGAGCCAGAAGTCCGCTTCATTGGCCGCACAGGTGAAGTGAATGCCGTGGAGACCATTGCGTGAAGGACAATACCATTCCGTTAACCCTGATTAGCATCCTTGCTGACGGGGAGTTTCACTCTGGCGAACAGCTGGGCGAGCAGCTGGGCATGAGCCGTGCCGGCATTAACAAGCATATCCAGACGCTTCGCGACTGGGGCGTCGATGTGTTCACGGTGCCGGGAAAAGGCTACAGCCTGCCGGAGCCAATTCAATTGCTGAATGAAGACGTCATCCGCAGCCAGCTTGGACACGGCAACGTTGCGGTGCTGCCGGTGATTGATTCGACGAACCAGTACCTTATGGATCGGCTGAGCGAACTCTCGTCCGGCGATGCCTGTGTTGCTGAATACCAGCAGGCCGGTCGTGGCCGTCGCGGTCGCAAATGGTTCTCGCCATTTGGCGCCAATCTCTATCTGTCCATGTACTGGCGTCTGGAGCAGGGGCCTGCCGCAGCCATTGGCCTGAGTCTGGTCATTGGTATCGTCATGGCGGAAGTGCTGCACGATCTGGGTGCCGATCGGGTCCGCGTTAAGTGGCCAAACGATCTGTACCTTAACGATCGTAAACTTGCCGGTATTCTGGTCGAACTGACGGGTAAAACCGGTGATGCGGCGCAAATTGTTATTGGCGCGGGGCTCAATATGGTGATGCGTACTGTCCAAAACGACGTGGTGAATCAGGCTTGGACCAATCTCCAGGAGGCGGGGATTGTTATCGATCGTAACACCCTTGCCGTGCGCATGATTAAAGAGCTGCGCAGTTCACTCACGCTTTTTGAACAGGAAGGCCTGGCACCGTTCCTGTCTCGTTGGGAAAAGCTGGATAACTTCATCAACCGTCCGGTGAAGCTGCTGATTGGTGATAAAGAGATTTACGGCATTTCCCGCGGTATTGACGCACAGGGCGCGCTGCTTCTGGAGCAGGATGGCGCGATCAAGCCCTGGGTGGGCGGTGAGATTTCCCTGCGAAGCGCCGAATAACCGGATGGAGTGAACGATGCGAAAATCCGTCTGCGCTACCCTGGCATTTAACGATGGGGCAGCCTTCCGTAGAGCCCGAAATCACCTCTAAAGAAGACGATTCGGCAAGTCTGAAAATGCAGGTGTGGATTTCAGCGCAATAATGACGCACTGACTATCCCCTCTCCCCTGTGGGAAGAGGGGGAAATCAGTTACTGCGGATACGGTACCCAGTCCCCGCCGTTCAGGCGAACGTACGGTTTGTTCTGATACTGAATCACCACCGCGTTGGCGTTCTCGGAGACTTCAGCCGTTTGCGGCAGGTTGCTGGTGAGCTGATCCCAGTTCACGCTATCTTCCACAAACAGCTTCCCGTCAACGGCGCGGGCAACCAGTTCTGAAATCGCCAGATAGCTGCTTGGCTGGGTAATCTCAATTGGTGCGCCCTGGTGCGGTGCCTTCATACCAAAGAATTTAATGCCTGCAGGCACGTTGGTAATGGACGGGCTTGGGATATCGCGCAGACCGGATACCTGCATTCTGTCGCCTTTCAGCGCGCCACCGTGCTCAGGTACCACGACCACCATCACTTTACGGCCAGATTTTTCCAGCTCCGTGAAGAACGCGTCCAGCTCGTCGAAGAATTTCTGCGCCCGCACTTTGTAATCCGCCGTTTTACTCACCCCCGGGAAGTGGTTACCGTCGTGAAGCGGCAGGGTGTTATAGAACGTTGCACTGCGCGGATTACTGTCTTTTTCGATGGTCTGCAGCCAGCGCTGCAGCACGGCGGTATCGTCATAAACCGGCGAGCCATCGAAGCCCAGCAGCGTAACGGGAAGACCGGTTTGATCCATCAGTGGCGCCTGCATGCCTCCCTGTTCACGTACCTCTTTCAGGAAGTTACCGAACTGACCGTTATGCCCCAGCATCAGGTGCTGCGTAAAGCCCAGCTTCGCGAGATTATCGAATAAATAACACTGGTTGCCAGCGGGCTGATACAGGTTTTTATGCGATGCCTGACCGCAGCTTGCTCGCAGCAGGCGGATTGCCGCCGGGCCGCTGTACGAGGTGGCAGAGTTAAAATCTTTAAACTGGATGTCAAAGTGGGACCACAGCGGGTGAGACATCAAACCGGCGGCATCCACGTCAGCCCAGGAGAGGGAACAGATGTTAATCACCAGCAGCTCAAACGGCTGCGCATCGGCTGGCAGCGCATCCGGGAATTTCGTCTGTCGCTTATCTTCAGCGGTATAGAAGCTGGAGAGCCAGGCATTAAGATTGGTGGAGGTCGGCGGTGCAGTCTGAGTTGGAATATCGCCCACCACCGGCGTATCGCCTGCTGTTGTAACGGTAGCCGCTGCGCTTCCTCCCGTCGTGGTCACCGTTGTCGTCGGCTGGCCGGCAGGCCACAGCGAAAAGCTTGGCCCCGCCAGCGTCAGCACGTTAAGCCAGATCATAATGGCGACGACAAACACCGTGACGCGGATCCACTGAGACAGGAACAGCCAGGCAACCAGCAGGACAAAGACGGCGCCAATCATCTGCCAGTTAATGAAACGCTCAGCCAGGTCAAGCATATAGTCTGCGCTGAAGCCCGCGACCTGCGATCCCTGGCTCATTATGCTTTCCGGACCAGGCAGCCAGGTATCGTGCCAGAACAGCGCAAAGCCGATGGGGATGGCCACCCAATGGCGTAAACGATGCAGCCTGATGTTCGGCAGAGGCATCAGCAGGAAGGCCATAAACACCAGGTTAAGCAGGGGATGGAAATTCAGATAACCTGCCCAAAGCAGGCCAAACTTCACCAGAAAGTAGAAGTTCCAGCCGGAAAGGCCGCGCCAGTATTGCCAGAGCGGCGAGGGTGACGAAGCGGTATAGGAAGAATTAGTCATGTTTACGGTCTGCCTTGACGTGTGATGCCCGTGTCAGTGTTCCGGCTGGTTTTACATAGCGAGGTTTTACAAACATTACTCTGGCCGTATCACGGATACGGCGTATGGAATGGCGTGCATAGTAGCCAAGCGGGAAAAAGATCAGCGCGCAGAATACGAACAGTTGGATGATATCGCTGATATTCATGATGGTGCGTTCTCCCCGTTCTCAGTTAATAAGCGAAGGGGTTCCGGAACCCGACGCCAGACATGTCCGTCATGTCTGGCATTGAGGATCGGTTTTACATCGCTCGTGATTGCGAGCGGTTTAACCCATTGTTCAGGCTGGAGAGCGCGCATTTGCACCAGCTCTGCGCTGATAGCATTATCTTCGAACCAAATCATACGGTTCGAGAAAATATCCCCGGTAGGCAGGGGGAAGATATGGTTAAGCGCGGTATCAAGATCGTTGACCCGGCAAAACGACAAAAATAGCACCAGGCGATTGTCGCCAATGGTCATGATGTCCCCTGTACGGTTCGGGCGACACAGGGTGAGCGCCTGCTCAACGCGAATGCCCGGGACCGGCCGCAGGGCAACCATAACCCCTTTCCCGTCCGCCGGAAGTAACGTGTTGCTCATCATGTTGCCGACGGCATCGCAGAACGTATCCCATTTCTGGTAGCCACGCAGCTTCATCGGCTGGGTCATGGAGAGCAGCGTGGAGATATCTTCCGGTACATGGCGGCTGAACTGCTGGCCCTGAACGCTTTCAATAAGCGTCAGGCAGCGTGACAGTGGCGCATTCCAGGGGATAACCATATTTGCCCCGCAGCCCAGAAGCAGACGCTCATCGGTAGCGCGCAGGCTGGTATTATTTTCGCGCACCACAATTTTTAACGCGCTGCCGCGCTGGCGGCGCAGGGTGTGAATTTGTCTCGCCAGCGTTTCAATCTGATTATTCTGCATCAACGAGAAAACGAGGGTGGCTGCCTGGGTGGTGCGGGCTTCATGAAAAAGCGCTTCGTTAGACTCAAACAGTGACCAGTTTTCCGAAAGCGCGGGCGCGCCCTCTAAAACCGCAATATGGCTCAGGATGCGCTTTTCATCGCTGCGCGGCTGCACTACGGTTTCTTCCTGCTGTGCCAGGTGCCATTTCCCCTCAATAGGTTTAAGAGTCAGCTGTTGCCTGGCGCTCACGCCCTTTTCATTGCACCAGAAGGCAATATCGTAGAGATAGCTGCCTGCCTGATCACGAAGACTTGCCAGTCCGAACAGGGAGCGATATTCGCCCATCAAAAGTGAGAACAGCTTGTCATTATTACTGCCGGGGTTGACGACCAATAGCGTGCAATTTTGAAACTTTGCCCATTTATTGATTTTTTCCAGCCACGACAGCAGTTTTTCAGCAGGAATATTTTGCAGTATGTTATTTGCACATTTAAGAATCACTAAATAGTGATCCGGATCTATAGAGCACTGAACGTCGCGGGACAAAAAGTATAGACTATCCGCTTCCGCTGACATAGAAAACAAACGTACTTTCTGGGGGCCGCTGTCGCTTTCGAGCGTAATTATTTTCTTCGGCTCTTCGCCCATGCTAATGACGGCCACGCGGGAATCCTTATCCTGAGCGGCAATTGTCTGGTTTACCAGGCTGATAGCGTCTTCATTACGATCCGTATTAATCCACCAGACTCCACCGACTGGCATGTGGCTCAATTCGTCCCATAATGACTGGATGCCAATAGAAAATATGGAGTCCACGATGTCCCTCTTTTCGTCTAATTTGCCTGTATCTCAGTTTACTAGCGAAAGCGTAGAAATAAACCTAACATTGAAATTAAAGAACATCAGATTTAGCATGTAAATGAAATTTGTCAGGGCAGGATGCCCTGCAACTTCCGAGCGTGCGATTTTCCTCAAAGGGATGGAATAAGAATGGATAATAACGAACCTGCAACCCCAGTCGACTCGACTCTGGGTTACACATTCCAAAACGATTTTCTGGCGCTGGCGCAGGCCTTTTCTCTACCTGAAATAGATTACACCGATATTTCCCAGCGGGAACAGTTGGCTGCTGCTATTAAACGCTGGCCGTTATTAGCTGAATTCGCCCATCAACATTAAGGGAGCCATTGATGGCCATACTCGGATTACAGGGCGTCCGTGGCGGTGTGGGTACCACATCTGTTACCGCGGCGCTGGCGTGGTCATTACAGCTTTTAGGTGAATCGGTGCTGGTGATTGACGCCTGCGCCGATAATTTGCTGCGTATGTCGTTCAACGTCGATTTCACTCGCGAAGAGGGCTGGGCCCGCGCGCTGCTTGATGACAAAGACTGGCGGGATGCTGGGCTACGCTATACCTCCCAGCTGGATTTACTGCCTTTTGGCCAACTGACCACCACAGAACGCGAGAATGAAGCCGCCTATCAGCGTCTGTTCTCGCAGTTCACGCTTGCGCTGCAGAGCCTGAAAGAAAAGGGGCACTACCAGTGGATCCTCCTGGATCTGCCGCACGGCGCCGGGACGCTGACCCGGCAGCTCATCGCCCAGTGCGATCATGTACTTTCCGTGGTGAACGTCGATGCGAACTGCCATATTCGCCTGCATCAGCAGGGGCTGCCTCAGAACGCACATCTCCTGATTAACGATTTACGTATCGGTAGCCAAATCCAGGACGATCTCTATCAGGTGTGGCTGCAAAGCCAGCGCCGCCTGCTTCCCATTGTGATTCATCGGGATGAGGGGATGGCGGAATGCCTCGCCTCCAAGCAGCCGCTGGGCGAATACCGCAGCGACTCGCTGGCAGCAGAAGAGATCCTGACGCTGGCGAACTGGTGTCTGCTGAACTTCGCCAGCAAGGCGGAGCCTGCTGGGAGTTCGGTATGAGTCGACTCGCCAGCTGGCTTCTTATCCCGCCGGTCAGTTCGCGTTTGAGCGACCATTACCGGCACTTTCGCCGGCATGGTGCTCCGGCATTCAGCGCCGCGCTCGGCTGTTTCTGGCTGATTCTGGCCTGGACGTTCATTCCACTCGAGCACCCGCGCTGGCAGCGCATCCGTGCGCGTCACGGCGAATTATACCCACACATTAACCCCGACCGACCACGGCCTTTGGACCCGGCGCGCTATCTTATTCAGGCCGTCTGGCTGGCAATATCGTCATCCCGAACGGAGAAAATAACGCCGCACTGGCGCAGCTATTCCCGCGTACAGCAGTTACGTGAACGCTATCACCAGTGGCTGGATAAACTGCCCGCTAGCGTCAGCGATAAGACCAGCCATCTGGATAACCATAAAGAGCTTGGGCATCTCCACCCAGGCTTGCGGCGTTTTATTCTCGGCGTGATTGTCGTGTTCTCGCTCATTCTGGCGCTGGTCTGTATCACGCAACCTTTCAACCCGCTGGCGCAGTTCATCTTCCTGATCCTGCTGTGGGGCGTGGCGTTACTGGTTCGTCGTATTCCGGGCCGTTTCTCGGCGCTGATGCTGATTGTGCTGTCGCTGACGGTTTCCTGCCGCTACATCTGGTGGCGTTACACCTCAACGCTGAACTGGGACGACCCGGTCAGCCTGGTGTGCGGTCTGGTGCTGCTGTTTGCTGAGACCTACGCGTGGATTGTGCTGGTGCTAGGCTATTTCCAGGTGATCTGGCCGCTCAACCGCCAGCCGGTTCCGCTGCCTAAAGACACCACGCAGTGGCCGACCGTCGATCTCTTCGTCCCGACCTACAACGAAGACCTGAGCGTGGTGAAAAACACCATCTATGCCGCGCTGGGCATCGACTGGCCGAAAGATAAGCTCAAAGTCTGGATCCTGGATGACGGCAACCGTCCGGCGTTTCGCCAGTTTGCGGAAGAGGTCGGCGTTGAGTACATCGCCCGCCCGACGCATGAACACGCTAAGGCGGGGAACATCAACAACGCCCTGAAGTATGCCTCCGGGGAGTTCGTCTCGATTTTTGACTGTGACCACGTGCCGACGCGCTCGTTCCTGCAGATGACCATGGGCTGGTTCCTGAAAGAGAAAGAGCTGGCGATGATGCAGACGCCGCACCACTTCTTCTCGCCGGACCCGTTTGAACGTAACCTTGGCCGCTTCCGCAAAACCCCGAACGAAGGCACGCTGTTCTATGGGCTGGTGCAGGACGGGAACGACATGTGGGATGCCACCTTCTTCTGCGGCTCCTGCGCGGTTATCCGCCGTAAGCCGCTGGATGAAATTGGCGGAATAGCCGTTGAAACGGTAACGGAAGATGCGCATACCTCGCTGCGCCTGCACCGTCGGGGCTATACCTCTGCCTATATGCGTATCCCTCAGGCCGCCGGTCTGGCGACGGAATCACTCTCCGCGCACATCGGTCAGCGTATTCGCTGGGCGCGCGGCATGGTGCAGATTTTCCGCCTCGATAACCCGCTGATAGGCAAAGGGCTCAAGCTGGCGCAACGTCTCTGCTACGTCAACGCCATGTTCCACTTCTTGTCCGGCATCCCGCGGCTGATCTTCCTGACCGCGCCGCTGGCGTTCCTGCTCCTTCACGCCTATATCATTTACGCCCCCGCGCTGATGATTGCGCTGTTCGTTCTGCCGCACATGATCCACGCGAGCCTGACGAACTCGAAGATTCAGGGCAAATACCGGCACTCCTTCTGGAGTGAAATCTACGAAACGGTGCTGGCGTGGTACATCGCGCCGCCGACGATGGTCGCGCTGATTAACCCGCACAAAGGGAAATTCAACGTCACCGCGAAGGGCGGTCTGGTGGAAGAAGAGTACGTCGACTGGGTGATCTCCCGCCCGTATATCTTCCTCGTGCTGCTGAATATTGTCGGCGTGATCGCCGGTATCTGGCGCTACTTCTACGGCCCGGAAAACGAAATCCTGACCGTCTTTGTAAGTATGGCCTGGGTGTTCTACAACCTGATTATCCTCGGCGGCGCGGTGGCGGTGTCGGTAGAGAGTAAACAGGTTCGTCGCGCGCATCGCGTTGAAATCTGCATGCCTGCGGCGATCGCTCGTGAAGATGGTCACCTCTTCTCCTGTACGGTGCACGACTTCTCTGACGGTGGCCTGGGGATCAAAATCAACGGCCAGGCGAAAGTGCTGGAAGGGCAGAAGGTTAACCTGCTGCTTAAGCGCGGTCAGCAGGAGTATGTTTTCCCGACGCAGGTTGTGCGTGTGGCAGGCAGTGAAGTGGGTCTGCAGCTGATGCCGTTGACCAAAAAGCAACACATTGATTTTGTGCAGTGTACGTTTGCCCGTGCGGATACATGGGCTCTCTGGCAGGACAGCTTCCCGGAAGATAAACCTCTGGAAAGCCTGCTGGATATTCTGAAGCTGGGGTTCCGTGGCTATCGTCACCTTGCAGAATTTGCCCCGTCGTCGGTGAAATTAATTTTCCGGTCACTTACTTCGCTGGTTTCCTGGGTCGTGTCGTTCATTCCTCGTCGTCCCGAGCGGGATGAGACGAAGCAGGCGGACCCGGTTATGGCTCAACAATGATGATAACGCGATGAAAACAAAACTTTCCTGGTTATGTGCAGTGGCAATGGGAGTGAGTGCACTTCCCGCAACAATGGCTAACGCAGCACCCGGTAACGCAGCGGCGACGCCTGCGCCGACGGTACCTGTCGTCGCGCAGGCAACCGATCCGGTTGTTACGGCGGCACCCGGTCAAACAGAAAACATCATTCCGAACCAGCCAACGGAGGGGAACACCCTGCCGGTCGAGAATCCGGTCATCGGGCAGGTGATGCCGGGCGTGCGGGGGGCTAACGCGCCCGTTGTCGCGGATAATGTGCCGTCGCGGGACGTGAAGCTGACCTTCGCGCAAATCGCGCCGCCGCCGGGCAGCATGGTGCTGCGCGGCGTCAACCCTAACGGCAGCATTGAATTTGGTATGCGCAGCGATGAGGTTGTTTCAAATGCGGTACTGAACCTTGAATACACCCCGTCGCCATCCCTGCTGCCGACGCAGTCTCAGCTGAAGGTCTACCTGAACGATGAACTGATGGACGTTCTGCCGGTGACCAAAGAGCAGCTGGGTAAGAAAACACAGGCGCAGGTGCCGATTAACCCGCTGTTCATCACCGACTTTAACCGTATCCGTCTGGAGTTTGTTGGTCACTACCGCGATGTCTGCGAAAACCCCGCCAGCAACACGCTGTGGCTGGACGTCGGGCGTAACTCCTCGCTGCAGATGACCTACCAGCCGCTGGCGCTGAAAAACGATCTGTCGGCGTTCCCGGTTCCGTTCTTCGACCCGCGTGATAACCGTCCGCTCACGCTGCCGATGGTGTTTGCATCATCCCCTGACGTGACCGAGCAGCTGGCGGCGACCATTGTGGCCTCCTGGTTTGGCTCCCGCTCCGGCTGGCGCGGTCAGAACTTCCCGGTAATGTATGACAAAATGCCGGACAGGAACGCGATTGTCTTTGCAACCAACGCGAAGCGTCCGGGCTTCCTGCGCGACCACCCGGAAGTCAAAGCGCCAACCATTGAGATGGTAAGTCACCCTGATAACCCGTACGTGAAGCTGCTGGTGGTCTTTGGTCGTGATGATAAAGATCTGGTCCAGGCCGCGAAGGCGATTGCTCAGGGCAACGTCCTTTTCCGCGGCAACAGCGTGGTGGTGGACGAAGTTAAGCCGCTGCTGGCGCGTAAACCTTATGACGCGCCAAACTGGGTGCGTACCGACCGCGCCGTGACGTTTGGTGAACTGAAAACCTATGAAGAGCAGCTGCAGGCCTCCGGCCTTGAGCCATCGCCGATTAGCCTGTCGCTGAACCTGCCGCCGGATCTGTACCTGCTGCGCACCAACGGCATTGATATCAATCTCAACTACCGCTATACCGCGCCAGCGACGAAAGACAGCTCGCGCATGGATATCAGCCTGAACAACCAGTTCCTGCAATCGTTCAGCCTGCAAAGTACCCAGGACACCAACCGTCTGATGCTCCGCCTGCCGGTGCTGCAGGGGCTGCTGGACGGTAAAACGGACGTCTCTATTCCGGCGCTGAAGCTTGGCGCGATCAACCAGCTGCGTTTTGATTTCCAGTACATGAACCCGATGCCTGGCGGTTCGGTGGATAACTGCATCACCTTCCAGCCGGTACAAAACCACGTTGTGATCGGCGATGAGTCGACCATCGACTTCTCGAAGTACTACCATTTCCTGGCGATGCCGGATCTGCGTGCCTTTGCTAACGCGGGTTTCCCGTTCAGCCGCATGGCCGATCTCTCTGAATCCATTGTGGTGATGCCAAAAGCGCCAAACGAAGGCCAGGTGACGACCCTGCTCGACACCATGGCAACCGTAGGCGCGCAAACCGGATTACCGGCAGTTAACGTCACGTTGACGGACGATGGCAGTCAGATCCAGAACAAAGATGCGGATATCATGGTGATTGGCACCATCCCGGACAAGCTGAAGGATGAAAAACGTATCGACCTGCTGGTGAAAGCCACCGAGTCGTGGGTTAACACGCCGCTTCGCCAGACCGAGTTCCCAAGCATTATGCCGGACGTGAACGACCGTAAGGCCAGCGCGCAGACGGCCGTAACCTCTCAGGGGGCGATGGCTGCGTTGGT
Source organism: Enterobacter cloacae complex sp. P42RS (assembly GCF_014930595.1). Classification (NCBI taxonomy): domain Bacteria; kingdom Pseudomonadati; phylum Pseudomonadota; class Gammaproteobacteria; order Enterobacterales; family Enterobacteriaceae; genus Enterobacter; species Enterobacter cloacae complex sp. P42RS. The sequence goes on along the minus strand of NZ_JADBRK010000017.1, from coordinate 88,877 downwards.
GGGCTTCCAGTCTCCTTACAACGATCAGCGTAGCGTGATAGCCCTGCTGGCGGACAGCCCGCGTGGCTATGAACTGCTGAATACCGCGATGAACGACAGCGGCAAACGTGCCGCGATGTTTGGTTCTGTGTCGGTGATTCGCGAGTCCGGCGTCAACAGCCTGCGCGTGGGTGATGTATATTACGTCGGCCATCTGCCGTGGTTCGAGCGCCTGTGGTATGCGCTGTCGAACCATCCGGTTCTGCTCGCCATCCTGGCTGCGGTCAGCGTGGTCTTGCTGGCATGGGTGCTGTGGCGTCTGCTGCGCATCATCAGCCGTCGTCGCCTTAACCCGGATGAGTAAGACGTGATGAAAGCCTTTCGCTGGTGTGTAGTCGCAGCGTTGATGCTGGCGGCGATCCCTCTTCGCGCCGCCTGTACCTGGCCTGCCTGGGAGCAGTTTAAAAAGGATTACATCAGCGAGGGCGGGCGCGTCATCGATCCGAGCGACACGCGTAAAATTACAACGTCGGAAGGGCAAAGCTATGCGTTGTTCTTTGCCCTGGCCGCTAACGATCGCAAGGCGTTTGACCAGTTGCTGACGTGGACGCGCGATAACCTCGCCAGCGGCAATCTCAACGATCGTCTACCCGCCTGGCTCTGGGGACAGAAAGACAAAGAAAACTGGGGAGTGATTGATACCAACTCCGCCTCAGATGCCGATGTCTGGATTGCCTGGTCGCTGCTCGAAGCGGGCCGGTTATGGAAAGACCCGGACTATACCCAAACGGGCAAGGCACTGCTAAAACGCATTGCCAGCGAGGAAGTGGTGAAAGTGCCGGGGCTCGGCTCAATGCTGCTTCCCGGTAAAGTCGGTTTTGCCGAAGAAAACGCCTGGCGCTTTAACCCCAGCTACCTTCCTCCACAGTTAGCGAGCTATTTCACCCGCTACGGTGCCCCGTGGACCACGCTGCGTGAAACCAATCTGCGGCTGCTGCTGGAAAGCGCGCCGAAGGGATTCTCGCCGAACTGGGTGCAGTATCAGAAAAACAAAGGCTGGCAGCTACAGCAGGATAAAACGCTGGAAGGGGGCTATGACGCCATCCGTGTCTATCTTTGGGTGGGCATGATGAGCGATAAAGATCCTCAAAAAGCCCGGCTGCTGACGCGCTTCCAGCCGATGGCGGCAAAGACAATCAAACAGGGCGTGCCGCCGGAGAAAGTGGATGTAGCGACGGGTAAACACACCGGCAATGGCCCGGTCGGGTTCTCTGCCGCGATGCTGCCGTTTTTACAGCAGCGCGATGCCCAGGCGGTTCAGCGCCAGCGCGTGGCAGATCATTTTCCCGATAACAATGCCTACTACAGCTATGTATTGACTCTTTTTGGTCAGGGATGGGATCAGCATCGTTTTCGCTTCACCGCTAAGGGTGAATTAATACCGGATTGGGGCCAGGAATGCGCAAGTTCACAGTAAATCTACTCACTCTATCGCTTGGGCTGGCACTGATGCCGCTGGCGCAGGCCGTTAACTCTCCGCAGCAGAAACAGCTGCTGGAGCAGGTTCGGCTGGGCGAATCGACCCATCGCGAGGATTTGGTTCGTCAGTCGCTCTACCGTCTTGAGCTGATCGATCCGAACAACCCTGACGTCATTGCCGCCCGCTTTCGCTACCTGCTGCGCCAGGGCGATAACGCCGGAGCGCAAAAAGAGCTGGACCGCCTGAAGGGGATCGCCCCTGACTCCGGCGCGTACCAGTCCTCACGCAATACCATGCTGCTTTCCACCCCGGATGGTCGCCAGCAGCTTCAGCAGGCGCGCTTACTCGCTACGACAGGGCACACGCAGGAGGCGATTGCCGCCTATGACAAGCTCTTTGACGGCAACCCGCCGGGCGGCGACGTGGCGACGGAATACTGGAATGTGGTGGCGAAAGATCCTGCCCGTCGCGCTTCGGCCATCAACCAGCTGAAAAAAATAAACAGCAGCAGCCCCGGGAATACCCAGCTCCAGACGACGCTGGCCCAGCTTCTGTTCCAGAGCGGACGCCGTGATGAAGGCTTTGCGGTGCTGCAGGAGATGGCTAAATCCACCGGCGGCCGCGGCCAGGCCTCTGACATGTGGTATGAGCAGATCAAAGACCAGCCTGCCAGCAGCGCCAGCGTCACCGCGCTGCAAAAATACCTGACCGTCTTCAGCGACGGCGATAGCGTCGCGGCGGCGCGCGCCCAGCTTGAGGCGCAGCAAAAGCAGCTCGCTGACCCGGCGTTCCGCGCGAAAGCGGAAGGGCTGGCGGCAGTGGATGCCGGGCAGGGGAGTAAGGCGGTGGCGGAGCTGCAAAAAGCCGTCAGCGCCAACCATGCCGACAGTGAAGCGGTGGGGGCTCTGGGGCAGGCCTATTCCCAGAAAGGCGATCGCGCCCGCGCGGTGGCACAGTTTGAAAAGGCGATTGCCCTCGATCCGCAGAGCGATAACCGCGGTAAATGGGACAGCTTGCTGAAGGTTAACCGCTACTGGCTGCTGATCCAGCAGGGGGATGCGGCGCTGAAGGCGAATAACCCGGCGCAGGCGGAGCGTTACTATCAGCAGGCGCGCAACGTCGACAACACCGACAGCTATGCGGTGCTGGGGCTGGGAGATGCCGCTGCGGCGCGTAAAGATAACGACGCGGCGGAGCGTTATTACCGCCAGGCGTTACGTATGGACAGCAGCAACAGCAATGCGGTTCGCGGCCTTGCCAATGTTTACCGTGCGCAGTCCCCGGAGAAAGCCTCGCAGTTTATCCAGTCGCTCTCTGCCAGCCAGCGCCGGAGTATTGATGATATTGAGCGTAGCCTGACTAACGAGCAGCTTTCCGCCCAGGCAGAACAGCTGGAGAGTCAGGGGAAATACGCTCAGGCGGCAGACATTCAGCGTCGCCGTCTGGCACTCTCGCCCGGTGACGTCTGGATAACGTATCGTCTCTCGCGCGATCTCTACAGCGCGGGCCAGCGCAGCCAGGCGGATACCCTGATGCGCCAGCTTGCCAGCCAGAAACCGTCTGACCCGGATCAGGTCTATGCCAACGGGCTCTACCTGTCCGGAAACGATCAGGACCGGGCCGCGCTGGCGCATCTGAATACACTGCCGCGCAGCCAGTGGAACGGCAATATTCAGGAGCTTGCCGACCGTCTGCAAAGCAATCAGGTGCTGGAAACCGCCAACCGCCTGCGCGACAGCGGCAAAGAGCAGGAGGCGGAAAATCTTCTGCGTCAGCAGCCTGCCTCCACCCGCATCGACCTGACGCTGGCGGACTGGGCGCAGCAGCGTGGCGATCTGAACGCGGCGAAAACTACGTACAGCGCCGTCCTGCAGCGTGAGCCGCAGAACAAAGACGCGATCCTCGGTCTGACCGAAATTTACAGCGTGGAAGGTAACAAAGATGCCGCCCGTGCGGAGCTCGTGAAACTGCCCGCCACGCAAAACGGCCAGCCGCTGTCGCTCAATATGCAGCGCCGGATCGCGATGGCGCAGGCAGGTCTGGGCGATTCCGCTGCCGCAGAACAGACCTTCAGCAAAATCATTCCGCAGGCCAAATCGCAGCCCGCCTCCATGGAAAGCGCGCTGGTGCTGCGTGATGCTGCCCGCTTCCAGACGCAAAACGGCCAGCCGCAGCAGGCTCTGGAGACGTATAAAGATGCGATGGTGTCGTCCGGCATCACCACGACGCGTCCGGTGGACAATGACAGTTTCACCCGTCTGACGCGTAACGATGAAAAAGATGACTGGCTGAAGCGCGGCGTGCGCAGTGACGCCGGTGATTTGTACCGTCAGCAGGATGTTAACGTCACGCTCCAGCACGACTACTGGGGCTCCAGCGGCACGGGCGGCTATTCCGACCTGAAAGCGCATACCACCATGCTCCAGGTGGACGCCCCGCTCTCTGACGGGCGCATGTTCTTCAGAAGCGATCTGGTCAACATGGACGCTGGCACCTTTGATAACAATAACGGAACCTACGACCCTAAATGGGGGACCTGCTACGACACGCCGTGTAGCGGCAACACCAGCCAGAGCGACAGCGGCGCCAGCGTCGCCGTTGGCTGGCAGAATAAAACCTGGGCGATGGATATTGGTACCACGCCAATGGGCTTTGACGTCGTCGACGTGGTGGGGGGTATCAGCTACAGCAGCGATTTAGGCCCCATCGGCTACACCGTCAACGCCCATCGTCGGCCTATCTCCAGCTCTCTGCTGGCGTTCGCCGGGCAAAAAGATACCAATACCGGCACCACCTGGGGCGGCGTGCGCGCGACGGGCGGCGGGGTAAGTATCAGCTATGACAAAGGCGAGGCGAACGGCGTCTGGTCAAGCCTGAACGCGGAAACGCTGACCGGTAAAAATGTGGAAGATAACTGGCGCGTCCGCTGGATGACGGGTTATTACTACAAGCTCATTAATAAAAACAACGAGCGCCTGACGGTCGGCGTCTCCAATATGCTCTGGCACTACGATAAGGATCTGAGCGGCTATTCCCTCGGTCAGGGCGGCTACTACAGCCCGCAGGAGTATGTCTCCTTCGCGCTGCCGGTGACCTGGCGTAAGCGTACGGAAAACTGGTCCTGGGAGCTGGGTGGCTCGGTGTCCTGGTCCCACTCCAAAACCAAAGACGAGCTGCGTTACCCGATCCAGAGCCTGATCCCGACCGATGAGCCAGGCCGCTATACCGACCGTGGCGCGATGGAAACCGGCAGCTCCTCCTCCGGGACGGGTTATACCGCGCGGGCAATTATCGAACGCCGGGTCACCTCCAACTGGTTTGTGGGCATGGGCGTAGATATTCAGGAAGCGAAAGATTACACCCCAAGCCATGCGCTAATTTATGTGCGCTACTCTGCTGCAGGCTGGCAGGGCGATATGGACTTACCGCCGCAGCCGCTTATTCCTTATGCGGACTGGTAATCGGATTTTCCTTAATCCATTTGTAAGTCTCTCTTAATAGCGCGGCAATCGGGTATACTCAGGCGCGCCAGGTTTACACCCTGGTGCGCCCTGCGCTTCGAGTTTTGTGGAGAGTCATTTTGCGTGTCAGCCGTTCCTTAACGATCAAACAAATGGCGATGGTCTCTGCCGTCACTATGCTGTTTGTACTGCTCTTCTGCGTAATTTTGCTGTTTCATTCCGTACAGCAGAATCGCTATAACACGGCTTCGCAGTTAGAAAGTATCGCCCGCTCGGTGCGCGGCCCGCTCTCCGCCTCGATCCTGAAAGGGGACATTCCCGAAGCGGAAACCATCTTAAAGCGCATTCAGCCTGCCGGCGTCGTTAGCCGCGCCGATGTCGTCTTACCCAACCAGTTCCAGGCGTTGCGGATGAGTTTTATCCCGGAGCGTCCCGTCCCGATGATGGTGATGCGCCTGTTTGAACTGCCGGTGCAAATTTCTCTGCCTCTCTATTCGCTGGAACGTCCTGCCAATCCGCAGCCACTGGCCTACCTGGTTCTGCAGGCGGACTCGTACCGGATGTATAAATTCGTCATGAGTTGGGTGGTTACGTTAGTGACCACTTGCTTACTTATGACCCTGATCATCAGCGTAGCGCTGACGTGGTGTATAAACCGCCTCATTGTTCACCCGCTGCGCCGTATCGCCCGCGAGCTGAACGGGCTTTCGCCGCAGGATCAACTGGGGCACCAGCTTGAGCTGCCGCGTCTGCATCAAGACGATGAGATCGGTATGCTGGTGCGCAGCTACAACCTCAACCAGCAGCGCATCCAGCGTCATCAGGATGAGCTAAACAACAGCGCCACGCGCTTCCCGGTGTCGGAGCTACCTAATAAAGCGTTTCTGATGGCAATGCTGGAGCAGACCGTTGCGCGGCAGCAAACCACGGCGCTGATGGTGATTGCCTGTGAAACCCTGCAGGACACGGCGGGCGTGCTCAAGGAGAGCCAGCGTGAAATGCTGCTGCTGACGCTGGTGGAAAAGGTGAAGTCTGTCCTTGCCCCGCGCATGGTACTGACACAGGTAAGCGGTTACGACCTGGTGGTGATTGCCAACGGCGTGAAAGAGCCGTGGCACGCCATCACATTAGGTCAGCAAGTACTCACTGTCATAAATGAGCGGCTGCCCGTGCAGGGCATCCAGCTTCGTCCGAGCGCCAGTATCGGTATCGCCATGTACTACGGTGATTTAACGGCGGAGCAGCTGTACCGCCGCGCGTTCTCGGCGGCGTTTACCGCCCGGCGCAAAGGGAAAAATCAGATCCAGTTCTTCGACCCGGAGCAGATGGAAAAGGCGCAGCAGCGCCTGACGGAAGAGAGCGATATCCTGACCGCGCTGGATAACCGTCAGTTCGCCCTCTGGCTACAGCCGCAGGTGAATTTACAGACGGGGGAAGTGAAAAGCGCCGAGGCGCTGCTCCGCCTGCAGCAGCCGGATGGCTCCTGGGAGCTGCCGGAGGGGCTGATTGAGCGCATCGAATCCTGCGGGCTGATGGTCACCGTTGGCTATTGGGTACTGGAGGAGTCCTGCCGCCAGCTTGCCGCCTGGCAGGAGCGCGGCGTAACGCTGCCGCTGTCGGTCAACTTGTCTGCCCTGCAGCTTATGCATCCGACGATGGTCTCCGAGATGCTGGAGCTGATCCACCGCTACCGGATCAAGCCTGATACGCTGACGCTGGAAGTGACGGAGAGCCGGCGCATTGACGATCCTAACGACGCGGTGGCCATCCTGAAGCCGCTGCGCAATGCCGGCATTCGCATCGCGCTGGACGATTTTGGTATGGGCTACGCCGGGCTGCGCCAGCTTCAGCACATGAAAGCCCTGCCGGTGGACGTGCTCAAAATCGATAAATCGTTTGTCGACGGGCTGCCGGAAGACAGCAGCATGGTGCAGGCCATCGTCCAGATGGCGCGCAGCCTCAAGGTGCACCTTATTGCCGAGGGGATTGAAACCGAAGCGCAACGCGTCTGGCTGGCAGAGGCGGGCGTCGAGAGCGGCCAGGGCTACCTTTTTGCCCCCGCGGTGCCGCCAGATGTCTTCGAGCAGCGGTACCTTTCTGGCGCTGACCATAACGCAAAAGTGTAATTTTGTTGCTGGCTTGTGCGAGCCAGTTCAAAGTTCTTAACATTTGTGTTTCAAATTTGAACCGGGTTTATTTCTGTCCTGTTATACGGGTGTTATTTTAGAGCCGCAGGTTAACCATAACCTTACAAAGCCTGTGGTTTTTCTTCCCAAGGACACCCTATGAAAACCTCACTCTTCAAAAGTCTTTATTTCCAGGTCCTGACAGCCATCGCCATCGGTATTCTGCTGGGTCACTATTACCCGGAGCTGGGCGCGCAAATGAAACCGCTTGGCGACGCGTTCGTTAAGCTCATTAAAATGGTCATCGCCCCGGTGATCTTCTGTACGGTGGTAACGGGCATCGCTGGCATGGAAAGCATGAAGGCGGTGGGCCGTACCGGTGCAGTGGCGCTTCTCTACTTTGAAGTGGTCAGTACCCTTGCGCTGATTATTGGTCTGGTCATCGTCAACGTGGTACAGCCTGGCGCGGGTATGAACGTTGATCCCTCTACGCTGGATGCCAAAGCGGTTGCGGTCTATGCCGAACAGGCGAAGGATCAGGGCGTGGTGGCCTTCCTGCTGGACGTCATCCCTGGCAGCGTCATCGGCGCCTTCGCCAGCGGAAACATTCTGCAGGTGCTGCTGTTTGCCGTGATGTTTGGCTTCGCCCTGCACCGTCTGGGCAGCAAAGGCCAGCTTATCTTCAACGTGATTGAAAGCTTCTCGCAGGTCATCTTTGGCATCATCAATATGATCATGCGCCTGGCGCCGATCGGTGCCTTCGGTGCGATGGCCTTCACCATCGGCAAGTATGGCGTTGGCACGCTGGTGCAGCTGGGTCAGCTGATCATCTGCTTCTACATCACCTGTATTCTTTTCGTGGTGGTGGTGCTGGGCTCCATCGCCCGTGCGACAGGCTTCAGCATTTTCAAATTCATCCGCTACATCCGTGAAGAGCTGCTGATTGTTCTGGGGACCTCCTCTTCAGAATCGGCGCTGCCGCGTATGCTCGACAAGATGGAAAAGCTGGGGTGCCGTAAATCGGTGGTCGGCCTGGTGATCCCGACGGGGTACTCCTTCAACCTTGACGGTACCTCGATATACCTGACGATGGCGGCCGTGTTTATCGCCCAGGCGACCAACAGCCATATGGATATTTTCCATCAAATCACCCTGCTGGTGGTGCTCTTGCTGTCGTCTAAAGGGGCTGCGGGCGTGACGGGCAGCGGCTTTATCGTGCTGGCGGCCACCATTTCTGCGGTGGGGCATCTGCCGGTGGCGGGTCTGGCACTGATTCTTGGTATTGACCGCTTTATGTCTGAGGCGCGTGCCCTTACCAACCTGGTGGGTAACGGCGTGGCCACGGTGGTGGTCGCGAAATGGGTGAAAGAGCTGGATCACAAGAAGCTCAACGATACGCTGAATAATCGCGCGTCTGATAGCAAAAATCCTGGTTTAACCTCCTAATCTTGTCACAATTGCCCGCATTCCCTTGTCGGGATGCGGGCTCCTGCGCATAATAACTGTTCATACCTGTCATAATTCGACAAGATTTTTTTTGGGTATATTTCACTTCGGACCGTGACGTTTTGCCGAACGCGCGGTCTAATCGACGTGTTTTCATCGTCATCTTTTAGAGTGCAGCGCGTCGCGAGACACTCTTTTTAACCAGGAATGTTGATCAGGGGTTCACATGCAGGGCACAAAAATTCGACTCTTAACCGGCGGTTTGCTGATGATGGCAGCAGCCAGTTATGTGCAGGCAGATGCGCTCCAGCCAGACCCGGCCTGGCAACAAGGCACGCTAGCGAACGGTTTTCAGTGGCAGGTGTTATCTACTCCACAGCGTCCCAGCGATCGTATTGAAATCCGTCTGTCCGTAAATACCGGCTCCCTTACGGAAAGCACTCAGCAAACCGGTTTTAGCCATTTTATTCCCCGTCTGGCGCTCACGCAGAGCGGCAGCTTGCAGGCAGTACAGGTGCGTTCGCTGTGGCAACAGGCCATCGATCCGAAACGCCCCCTTCCTCCGGCTGTGGTCTCCTATGACTACACCATGTTTAACCTGAGCCTGCCAAATAACCGTAACGACCTGCTTAAAGAAGCCCTTACCTATCTCTCCGATGCCTCTGGCAACCTGGCGATTACGCCAGACACCGTGAACTATGCGTTGAGCAACGGCGACATGGTGGCGACCTGGCCTGCGGATACCAAAGAGGGCTGGTGGCGCTACCGTCTGAAAGGCTCAACGTTGCTGGGGCACGATCCGGCAGAGCCGCTGAAGCAGCCGGTGGACGTTGAACAGGTAAAATCGTTCTACCAGAAATGGTACACCCCGGACGCGATGACGCTGATCGTTGTCGGCAATGTGGATAGCCGCGCGGTGGTTGAGCAGATCAACAAAGCGTTTGGCGATCTGAAGGGCAAACGTGAAACGCCAGCCCCTGTCCCGACGCTCTCTCCGCTGCGCGCCGAGCCTGTCAGCATTATGACGGACACCGTGCGCCAGGACAGGCTCTCCGTGATGTGGGATAACGCCTGGCAGCCTATTCGCGAGTCTGCGGCGCTGCTGCGCTACTGGCGTGCCGATCTGGCGCGTGAAGCGTTGTTCTGGCACGTTCAGCAGACGCTCAGCAAAAACAACGTGAAGAACATTGGCCTTGGCTTTGACTGCCGCGTGCTGTTCCAGCGTGCGCAATGTGCCATTAACGTTGAATCGCCGGGCGATAAACTGAATGCGAACCTGGGTGTGGTGGCGAAAGAGCTGGCAAAAGTGCGTAAAGAGGGGCTCTCTGAAGAGGAGTTCAACGCGCTGCTGGCCCAGAAAAAACTGGAGCTGCAGAAACTGTTTGCCACCTACGCTCGCGCCGATACCGACATTCTGATCAGCCAGCGGATTCGCTCCCTGCAGAATCAGGTTGTCGACATTGCGCCTGAGCAGTACCAGAAGCTGCGTCAGGACTTCCTGAACGGTCTGACTGTGAATATGCTGAATCAGGATTTACGTCAGCAGCTGTCGCAGGATATGGCGTTGATCCTTCTGCAGCCGAAAGGCGAGCCGGAATATGACATGAAGGAACTTCAGAAGACCTGGGATTCCATTATGGCCACCGCGTCGCAGCCGGCGCAGGCTGCAACGGCTGATGATCTACACCAGGACGCGTCGGATATTCCGCAGGGGCAGTAACCCCCTCACGCTGACCCTCTCCCCTTTGGGGAGAGGGTTAGGGGAAACTAAACAGGCATCGCCTCGCGCGGAATAATCGCCCCGCGATACTGAATCACGGTGCTGGCCGTCAGGTGCCCACGCTGTGCCGCCGCTTCCGGCGTTCCCCCCGTCAGGCGTACCGCCAGGTAGCCCGCGCTGAAGGAATCCCCCGCCGCGGTGGTATCAATCACTTTCTCTTTGGCCAGCTTCACCGCAGGGACCTCAATCACCGCTTCACCCGCAATCGCGACCAGGCACGACTCCGCGCCGCGCTTAATCACCACTTCGCTCACGCCTGCTGCGTGCGTGCGGGCAATCACGTCCTCAACCGATTTCTCACCCCACAGGGCGTCTTCATCATCGAGCGTCAGGAAGGCGATATCCGTGCACTGCAGCATCTGCTGATAAACCTGCTGCGTCTCTTCGCGGCTGGCCCACAGGCGCGGGCGGTAGTTGTTATCAAAAATCACCTTCCCGCCGTTGGCGCGGCATTCGCGCAGCAGCGAGAGCAGCTTTTCGCGGCTGGTCGGGCTTAAAATCGCCAGGCTAATGCCGCTCAGATAGAGATAGTCAAACGTCGCCAGCTCTTCGCAGATGGCCCCAGCGGCGTCGCTCTCCAGCCAGAATTTGGCCGCGGCTTCGTTACGCCAGTAATAAAACGTGCGTTCGCCGGTGCTGTCAGTTTCGATGTAGTAAAGCCCAGGCAGGCGGTTTTCCATACGCTGTATAAGCGAGGTGTCAACATGTTCACTCTGCCAGGCTTCCAGCATCTGCTGGCTGAAGCTGTCCGTGCCGAGGGCGGTGACGTAGTTCACGGTGAGTGCCTCAGGCGCAACCTGACGGGCAATGTAAACCGAGGTGTTTAACGTATCGCCACCAAATCCGCGGCTGACTTCCGGGCCTTTTTGTGACAGCTCAATCATGCATTCGCCAATCACGGCAATTTTTTTGGACATAGTCGTGAACCTGAACAGAAGAATTTTCAGCAGTGTGCGCCGAGTGAATTAGATGGTCAACTATATTAAAACGGTGTTCCATTATTTTATTTGAGCCAGCGCGTGTTCCGGCAAATTTCTGTCATCTTAATTTCATTTTCACGGTGAATTGAACATAAAGTTCTCAATTATCGCGCCGATAATCCTGTGACGAGTCCAGAAAGGCTATCCCAACAACAGGACATCTGAAATGAAGTCAGAGCAGGTTATCCAGCGGCTGAGCACTACGCCTGAGGCAAGTATTGAGAACTTGCAGGAGCATCGCTACTGGCTGCAATGTGAGCGCGCGTACACCTGGCAGCCGATCTATCGAACGGACGGTCGGCTGATGGCAATTGAAATTTTGACCGTCGTTACGCATCCCTCAAACCCTACTCAGCGCATCGCGCCGGATCGCTATTTTGCCGAAGTTGCCGTTCGCCAGCGTCTGGACGTGCTGGAAGAGCAGCTCCGTATGCTGGCGACGAAACAGGCCTTTTTCGAGCAGCATACGATCCTCGCCTCGGTGAACGTGGATGGCCCAACTCTGCTGGCGCTGCGTCAGAACGCGAAGCTGCAGGAGCTGATCGCCACCCTGCCGTGGCTGCGCTTTGAGCTGGTGGAGCACGTGCGCCTGCCGCAGGATTCCTCGTTTGCGTCAATGTGTGAATTTGGCCCGCTGTGGCTGGATGACTTTGGCACCGGTATGGCGAACTTCTCGGCCCTCAGCGAAGTGCGCTATGACTACATCAAGGTGGCCCGCGATCTGTTCATCATGCTGCGCCAGACCCCGGAAGGGCGGAATCTGTTTACGCTGTTATTGCAGTTGATGAATCGCTATTGCCAGGGGGTGATCGTTGAAGGCGTGGAAACGCTGGAAGAGTGGCGTGATGTGCAAAACTCTCCCGCAGCGGCGGCGCAAGGCTATTTCCTCTCTCGCCCCGTGCCGATGGATCTCCTCGAAAGCGCCAGAACGACCCTCTAATAGCCCCGTTTCCCTTTGTCTGGACTATAGTTTTACAGGACAGGTCATCAGGAAAGGGGATAAAAATGACAAAAACAACCAGGGTCATTTCCTGGATTACAGGGATTTTCTTGTTGTTGATCGCGATCGTCGTCATCATTATCGCGACGTTTGACTGGAACCGCCTTAAGCCGACCATCAACCAGAAAGTCTCAACTGAGCTGAACCGTCCCTTCGCCATTCGTGGCGATCTGGGTGTGGTATGGGAGCGTCAGAAAGAGGAGACCGGCTGGCGAAGCTGGATCCCCTGGCCGCACGTCCACGCCGACGACATTATTCTCGGCAACCCGCCGGATATCCCCGAAGTGACCATGGTGCATCTGCCGCGCGTGGAAGCCACGCTGGCGCCGCTAGCGCTCCTGACCAAAACCGTCTATCTACCGTGGATCAAGCTCCAGCAGCCCGATGCGCGCCTGATCCGCCTCTCTGAAAAAAACAATAACTGGACGTTTAACCTTGCCAGCGACGGCAAAAAAGATCCGAATGCCCAGCCCTCTTCGTGGTCATTCCGTCTGGACAATATTCTTTTCGATCGCGGGCGGATCGCCATCGACGATAAGGTCAGCAAGGCAGACGTGGAGATCCTGGTCGATCCGCTGGGTAAACCGCTGCCGTTTAGCGAAGTCACGGGCAATAAAGCGAAAGGCGATAGCGCCAAAGCGGGTGATTATGTCTTCGGCCTGACGGCAAAAGGGCGCTACAACGGTCAGCCGCTTAACGGGAAAGGGAAAATCGGCGGCATGCTGGCGCTCCGGAGCGAAGGCACGCCGTTCCCGGTGCAGGCGGATTTCCGCTCGGGGAATACGCGCGTGGCGTTTGTGGGGACGGTCAACGACCCGATGAACATGGGGGGCGTCGACCTGCAGCTCAAGTTCGCCGGTGACTCGCTTGGCGAACTGTATGAACTGACCGGCGTACTGCTGCCGGATACCCCGCCGTTCGAAACGGACGGGCATTTGGTTGCCAAAATTGATACCGAAAAATCGTCCGTTTTTGACTACCGGGATTTCAACGGCCGCATCGGTGACAGCGATATTCACGGCACGCTGACCTATACCACCGGAAAACCACGGCCAAAACTGGAAGGGGATGTCGAATCCCGCCAGCTGCGTCTGGCCGATCTTGGCCCGCTGATAGGCGTGGATTCGGGCAAAGGGACAAAGTCAAAAGAGGTTAAGAAGGACGTTCAGCCTGCGGGAAAAGTGCTGCCTTACGATCGCTTTGAAACCGATAAGTGGGACGTGATGGATGCAGATGTGCGCTTCAAAGGGCGCAAGATTGAGCATGGCAGCACGCTGCCGCTGAGCGATCTCTCGACGCATATCATCCTGAAAAATGCCGACCTGCGCCTGCAGCCGCTGAAGTTTGGCATGGCGGGCGGGACGATTTCCTCCAACATTCACCTGGAAGGCGATAAAAAGCCGATGCAGGGGCGGGCGGAGATCCAGGCGCGTCGATTGAAGCTGAAAGAGCTGATGCCAAACGTGGAGCTGATGCAGAAAACCCTCGGTGAAATGAACGGCGATGCGGACATTCGCGGGGTGGGGAATTCCGTGGCGGCACTGCTGGGCAGCGGCAACGGTAACCTGAAACTGCTAATGAACGACGGTCTGGTCAGCCGCAACCTGATGGAGATCCTGGGGCTGAACGTCGGTAACTTTATCATCGGGCAAATCTTTGGCGATGACGAGGTGCGGGTGAACTGCGCGGCGGCGAATGTGGATCTGGTTAATGGCGTGGCGCGTCCGCAGATTTTTGCCTTCGACACGGAAAACGCGGTGATTAACGTGACCGGTACCGCCAGCATGGCCTCCGAGCAGCTGGATTTGACCATCGATCCGGAAAGTAAGGGAATTCGTATTATTACCCTGCGCTCGCCGCTTTACGTGCGTGGGACCTTCAAAAATCCGCAGGCGGGCGTCAAGCCCGGGCCGCTGATTGCGCGTGGCGCGGTGGCCGCAGCCCTCGCGACGTTGGTCACCCCGGCCGCCGCGCTGCTGGCGTTGATTTCGCCGTCAGAAGGCGAGGCGAATCAATGCCGGACGATTTTGTCGCAGATGAAGAAGTAACGCCTTTCTCCCTCTCCCTGTGGGAGAGGGCCGGGGTGAGGGCATCAGGCCGCAATTAATTACAGCGCCTGATGCTTAGTTTCATGCGTCAGCAGCAGCGCAATCAACGTCAGCGCCGCCATGGCCGCCAGATAAACGCCCACGTAGAACAGACCATAATTTGCCTGCAGCCAGGTGGCGATATACGGTGCCACGGACGCACCCAGAATAGACGAGACGTTATAGGAGAACGACGCGCCGGTATAACGCACTTCCGTCGGGAACAGCTCCGGCAGCAGCGCGCCCATCGGGCCGAAGGTCAGCCCCATCAGGCTCAGGCCAATCAGCAGGTACGCCATCACCAGCGCCGGGCTACCTGAACTCAGCAGCGGCGGGAAGACGAACAGAGCAAACAGAATGATCAGCGTGGTGATCGTAATCATGCTCGCACGACGACCAAACTTATCCGCCAGCAGGCCGGCAATCGGTACCATCACGCCAAACCCAATCACCGCCATCATCAGCATCCACAGCACTTCGTTACGCGGCAGGCCCAGCCCAACCGGTGCGGCAGCGGTACTGTAGGTCATGGAATACACCGTCATGATGTAGAACAGCGTGTAGGTAGCCAGCATGATAAACGTGCCCAGCACGGTCACGCGCACGTGTTTTGTCAGCAGGGTGCCCAGCGGCACTTTTACCTGTTTTTTCGCCGCGGCTACTTTTGCGAACACCGGCGTCTCATGCAGGGAAACACGCACATACAGGCCAATCAGCACCAGCACGGCCGAGAAGACAAACGGAATACGCCAGCCCCAGCTCATGAACTGTTCGTCCGTCAGCAGCCAGGAGAGCAGCAGGAAGGTCCCGTTGGCAAAGAAGAAGCCAATCGGCGCGCCAAGCTGCGGGAATGAACCGTACAGCGCGCGTTTACGCGGCGGGGCGTTCTCGGTCGCCAGCAGCGCCGCGCCACCCCATTCACCGCCCAGCCCCAGACCCTGACCAAAACGCGCCAGCGCCAGCAGGACCGGCGCCAGAATGCCGATGGTTTCGTAGGTCGGCAGCAGGCCGATCGCCACGGTGGAGATGCCCATTGTCAGCAGCGAGGCCACCAGGGTGACCTTGCGCCCAATACGATCGCCGAAGTGTCCAAACAGCGCGGAGCCAATCGGACGCGCCACAAACGCGATAGCAAAGGTCGCCAGAGACTGTAGCGTCGCCGCCGTCGGGTCTCCCTGCGGGAAGAAAATATGCGGGAAAACGATGACCGCTGCGGTGGCGTAAATGTAAAAGTCGAAGAACTCAATGGCGGTGCCAATCAGCGATGCGACGACAACTTTATTGCGCGAGTTTACCGGGACGTTTTCCGCACCAGAGTCGAGTGTTGTGGCTGTTGATTGCATAATATTTTCTTATTTTTTGTCGAACGAAAGGCCATATTACGCACAGCAAAAGCGACATTTCAATCTGTAACAAAATAGCTTACTGATTATAAAATCAACAAAAAGCGGATAATGTTCAGGCCAGCCAAAATGCTTCCATGAAATGCTTCACGTTTTTTAAATATTGGTGGATAAAACTGGTTTTCGGTTAAATAAAAGTTACGGACTGGATTTATATGCTGAAATGATGAGTCGGGCTGAAATATCAGCCCGAGAGCGGAATTAACGGTGTGTTTTTCCGGGCATTCGCGTGTCGCCTTTGTACTCGGCGGTGGCAATCCACGCCGCGCAGAACAGGGTTAAACGCGCAAAGAAGTAGAAGAATGCCATCAGCCCCAGCACCGAGCCAAATGCCGCGCCGGACGGGGATTTCACCAGCGACGGCAGGGTGTAGGTCATCACGATCTTAATCACTTCAAAGCCGATCGCCGCAATCAATGTGCCGCGGAGCAGCGCCTTCTTACGCGGACGATGCCGAGGCAAGCGCCAGAAAATCCAGAAGAACAGCAGGTAGTTGGCGAAGATAGAAATCGCCAGCCCGATCCCGCGCCAGGCGGGCTTCAGCCATTCGATGTAATCAAGATAGAGCGCAGAAATAATCATCTGCTGCGCGGAGCCTGCCACGGAGGTAATGGAGAGCGTGACGACGAGCGCGATAAGCAGGCCAATCAGCGAAATAAAGTCGCGGAAATATTTAACCCAAATTTTCTCCTGATCCTGCGGTTTACGCTCCCACACCTCGCGCGACTGGGCGCGAATAGCTTCGCGGAGGTTGCCCATCCAGTTAACGCCGGAGTAAAGGGCGATGAGCAAACCGACGATACCGACGGTGGTGCGCTGCTGAACGGCGGTGTTTATCGTGCTTTTCAGCGTGGTGCCGAGGGTTGGGTCACTGACGTTATTCAGGATCTTATTGAAAATATCCTGCAGCAGCGTTGGATGTGACGCGAGCACAAAACCGGCCGCTGCAAACGACACCATCAGGATGGGGATCATCGACAGGAATGAAAAATAGGTGATCGCGGCACCAAACTGGTTCCCCATGCGGTCATTGAAGCGCTCGGTCGCACGTATTAGATGCGCAACCATGGGAAACTGCTGAATTCTCTCCGCCAGGCTGGTAACGGTGCCCAGCGCCTTGCTGGCGGTACCAGGGGCTTTAGCCTCTTCCGGCTCGGTTTCCATCTTCTTGATGGGTTCATAATCTAAATGTTGGGTGGGTCGTTGCGGGTTATTTTCCGGCGTCACGCGTCTTTTCCTTTTTCGTTTGGCTGGATGTTACTGAATTATAGCTTGCGACTAGTCCACGTAAGCTTTTGTGAGTTCGGTTAGCCACTCCATAAACAGGTGAACCCGGCGAGAGAGGTTGCGCCGGTGGGGGTAAATCAGGGAGACAGGCATCGGTTCCGCGCGATACTGCGGGAGGATCTCAATCAGTTTCTTTGCGCGCAGCAGGTCGCGCACCCCAACGCGCGGGGCCTGAATGATCCCCAGCCCGGCAAGGCAGGCGGCCTGGTAAGTTTCCGTGCTGTTGACGGTTAGCACCCCGCCCGTTTTTATCCACTGCGTCGTGCTGCCGTTATAAAATTCAAAGCCCTGAGGGCGGCTTCCCAGCATCGCGGCATAATGAATCACGGCGTGCGAGCCTAAATCGTCCAGCGTGTCAGGGTAGCCAAAACGCACCAGATAATCCGGGCTGGCGCAGTTGATCACCGACAGCTTGCCCAGCGGACGGGCTATCAGCCCAGAGTCCTTCAGGGAACCCACGCGGACGACGCAATCAAACCCTTCGCGGACCACATCCACCAGACGATCGCTGCTGCTGAGCTCCAGTTCGATACCCGGATACTGCTGTAAAAACGCAGGCAGTTTGGGGATGACGACATTTCGAGCAACGCCAACGGGCATATCCACGCGCAGCCTTCCGCTGATGCTGGAGGGATCGTGCTGAAACATACCGTCCAGCTCATCCAGGTTCGCCAGCAGATCTTTTGCCCGTTCGTAATAGACCATGCCGTCCTGCGTCAGGCTGACGCGGCGCGTGGTACGGTGCAGTAGCTGGGTGCCAAGCCCGTTTTCCAGTGCCTGAATTTGCCGGGAAACGCTGCCTTTCGGCAGCGTTAATGTCTCTGCCGCGCGGGAAAAACTCTCCAGTTCCGCGACGCGAACAAACAGCTGCATTGCGTGAATTTTATCCATAGATGAAGCTCATTGTTGTTTGCAATGAAACAGTGAAGCGTTATTACCCATCTTTATTGATCTTCTATCACCTAATAAGCTCTTTCTCAATCTCCATAACAGCCAAAACGAGGTTTATGATGACTGAACGTATCGCATTAGTGACGGGTGGTAGCCGCGGCTTAGGTAAAAACGCTGCGTTAAAGCTGGCTGCTGACGGCACGGGAATTATCCTGACCTACAATCGTAGCCAGCAGGAAGCGCTGGAAGTTGTGCGCGAAATTCAGGAAAAAGGCGTCAAGGCGGCGGCATTAAAGCTCAACGTCGGGGATATCGCCAGTTTCGAAAATTTTGCTCAACAGCTTCAGGAGATCCTGAAGAGCGTCTGGCAGCGCGAAACATTTGATTATTTATTGAACAATGCCGGAACGGGTTTATACGCACCCTATACCGAAACGACGGAAGCCCAGTTTGATGAGGCGCTGAACATTCACTTCAAAGGGCCTTTCTTCCTGACGCAGCGCCTGCTGCCTCTGCTTAATGACGGGGGGCGGATCCTCAATGTCTCCAGCGGACTGGCCCGCTTCACCCAGCCAGGCTCAGGAACCTACGCGGCCATGAAAGGGGCGATGGAAGTGCTCACCCGCTATCAGGCGAAGGAGCTTGGAGCGCGCGGTATCTCAGTCAATATTATCGCACCAGGCGCGATCGAAACCGACTTTGGCGGTGGGCGCGTGCGCGACAACGCGCAGCTTAACCAGATGCTGGCGTCGCAGACGGCGCTGGGGCGGGTAGGTTTGCCGGACGATATCGGGGATGCCATTGCGGCGCTGCTTAGCGATAAGCTTGGCTGGATGAACGCGCAACGTATTGAAGTGTCAGGCGGTATGTTCCTGTGATGTCTGATGTTAAGGGGAGGGAACCCCTTAAGGAAATCCTTAATATGGATGTGTCAAAATGCGGATAAATATAAAAACCACTGGTGGATTTGTAACCTCTCCATTCATTGAGTTTTTTCTTAAATAGCGTCTATGTAGAATCCCCCTTCGCTATTCTCAGAGGGAGAAATACGATGCGAGTAATCATGTTTGACAGGCAGTCGATATTTATTCATGGAGCGATACACGGTTTGCAGAAATTAATTCCTGAAATAAATATAACGGGGGCTTGTCAGGCAGATGATTTATGGACGCAAATATCCGCGTCACCGTCTGCTATCGTCATGATTGACGGCAATTTAATTCAGGATGAGGGGAGTTCTTTCCTGGATGAAATCATGCATCGCTTCCCGTCGGTCCGGGTGATGATGGTTCTGGCAAAAAAAGAGACCCGATGGGTTGAACAACTCATGCAGCGAAACGTGATGGCTATTATCCCCCGTAACGCTAACCCTGAGCGGTTTGCCGCCGTGCTGGATTCCGTGTCCAGAGGGATGGTCTGTTTTCCCGCTGAGTGGGTCAGCCAGCAATCGTCAGCGCAGGCGTTACTTTCCTTAAGCGAGCGTCAGCGTGAGGTGCTGAAGCTGCTGGCGGCAGGCGAATCAAACAAAGAAATTGGTCGCAATCTCAATATCAGTGCGGCCACGGTAAAAGCGCATCTGGAAGCGCTTTTTCGCCGGCTGGAGGTAAAAAACCGAACCCAGGCAGCCATGTACTACACTCGGGCGACGGCCTGAAGCAGCGCTTTCGGGAGTGAAGACGTCACGCCGAAACTCAGTATCATCAGTACCAGCGCGTCATGCTGCTGCTGGGTTAATGGATGTATACACTTTTCCCGCAGCAGCGTTTCACACAGCTGAATATCTTCATGGAGTAAATATTCCGCCTGAAGAGGCGTGATAAGGCCGTGAAAATTTTCCCGTTCGCGGATCACATGCCCATAGCCGATAACCCATACACCCTTTTCATCACGATATTTCTCCAGTGAAAGCCCTTGATGTTTCTTTATTAATTCTATGGCGGCAGAAGATATATTTAGCGCATGACCGTTCATATTCGTTTCCTCTTAATGGCGATACTGTAGAGGAATCGCGGTACGAGCAATATCCGCCAAATGGCTGTTGATCAGGAATTATTGTTCAGGTATTCCTGCCGTAATAACCCAAATAACCAGTCATTTTGCCAGCGACCGGAAAGGTAATAGCTTTCACGTAGCTCGCCTTCCAGCTGGAAGCGAGCTTTTTCCAGCAGGCGCCTGGAGGCGACGTTTCCCGCGGTGACGGTGGCGGTGAGCCGACGAATACCGCCCTGATGAAAGGCGTAATCGCAAAGCGCCTGCAGGGATTCGAAGCCGTAACCTTTGCCCTGCGCCTCGGGGGCAAAAAGAAAGCCCACTTCGGCGCAATCTTCTTCCCGATGAATATACCCGGTAACGCCCAGCGGGGCCTGTGAGAGGGCATCACGTACGACGAGGCACAGCCAGTGCGCGCTGCCTGGCGTCCAGGGCGTCAGGCGCGAATCAAACGCCTCCCGGATCGCTGCGACGGGGCGGTTCTCCGCCACAAAGCGCATGACTTCGGGGTGTTGCTGCAACGCCAGAAAAAAGGGCCAGTCTTGTTCCTGCAGGGGCGAGCAGTTCAGGCGTGAGGTCATTAAAACTGGCATTAAGATTCTCCTGAAGCATTTTAAATGATTTTAGGGTTGTCACTTTATTTCAACAGAAAGTCAGGTATGGTTAAGCGCGTATAAATAAAAAGAAAAACGGCCGTTAGTGCCCATTCCGGATGTCTTCGCTGTCGCTTAAGGAAAACAATGACTCTCAGCACATCACATCATATCCGCGAACAGTTTGAACACTGTCTGGCGGTCATTCGCCAGGCGTCGGTGGAAATCTTGCTTCTTCTGAATGTACATGTTTCTGAGGGAAAAGATCCACGCTGGTTTCTGGAACAGCTGGACAGCGCGCGTTTAGGCCTCGGGGGATGGGCTACGGTTGCGAAGAAGCTTAACCTGAATGATGCCGAGATGTCGGAATTTACGCTGCAGCTGCGCCTGCTGCAGCAGCGCGTCCCGCAGTACGAAAGCGGGCAGGATGTCAGTGAAAACCAGCTTATTGCGGCGATGCGGTTTGTGACTACGCTGGAACATCTTCGTCTGCAGCAGCCGCTTCTGACCTACAGCACCGAGCTGGCCCCGGGAAGTGAACTCCAGCAACAGCAGGCGCACAAGCAGGTACGCGCAATTGAGTTAATGATTAAAGGCCTCATTCAGCAGGCCTGGCCCGATCAGGTGCGGCTCAATAATCATCTTAAAACCTTATTTAACGCTGACCGCGTACGGCGCTGGCTGAAGCATGGCGAAATCAACGATGTCCTGAGCGGCATGATGTTCAGTGAACTGGCGCAAATGCTGGTGGATAAAAAAGAGTTCAGCCGCTATTACGCCTCGCTGTTTAACGACCCGTCCATGCTGACGCTCATGGTGGAGCCGCGCAAAACGCTGCAAACCTTCCTCGACGACATCCGGCAAATCCGCAACAGCATTACGGTGCAGAAAACGTTAAGTTCGGCGCAAATTCAGCTGCTGGATAACTACTACATGCAGATCTCCCGTCCGGTTCAACGCGCGTTTGAGGAGGGGAGAACGCGCGTCAACCCGGCCGGATTCATGGCGGTGGATGCCAGCGAGCTGCACGCGTTCTGGGAAAAGGCGCAAAAAATGGATCGGGTTACCGGTGGGGATCTGTTTGAAGTCCGCGACACGATTGAAAAGCCGACCCAACGCGCTCCGCGCACGCCCGAACAGCGTGAGCAGCTTATCTCCGGTGCGCTATGGGGAGCGGTCGGCGTGATGGTGATTGCCATCGTGGTAGGCGGCTTCTGGCTGGTGACCAGCAGCAAACCGCAGCCTGCGGCCGAAAATACGGCGCAAGCGGCGGCTCCGCCGCAGGAGATGCGCGAAACCCCTTCCTCGCGCGAGACGCTGACGCGCATGGGAGTGACCTGGGACGAGAGTAATTTCCGTTCGGCGATTAACCGCAACGATACCCGCGTGGCGCTGCTCTTTTTGCAGGGTGGGATGGACTGGAAGCTGTCATGGACCGAAGAGGCGATGTCGGCAGGCTATGACGACGTTCTGGAGCTTATGCTGCGCTATCGGCAGAACATGGCAGAAGAGAAGCCGTGTCGTCGTTTCATCAATACGCTCAGCCACGCCATGTCAAGCGGCGAGTCCCTGACGTCAATACGTAAAGAGTATCTGAAAGCCTTCTGTACCGTGCCGGCCGTGGTGAAGCGCCAGAAGCACGATCTTGAGATGGCAACGCGACGGGCGCAGTCACAGCCGGATGCCACCACGAAAAAATGGCAGTCTATTCAGACCGCCATTTATGAGGTGATTCGCTAAAATCTTCCCCTCTTCCCAGAGGGGAGAGGGGGGAAAAGACCGCTCCCTCTCAAGGCTCCCCATACAACCCAATCAACCGTCGCACCACGCCGTTCGTCCAGCCGAAGCCATCCTGTAGCGGATACTCCCCGCCGCCCCCTTCGCGCGGCGTACTGCTGGCGATGTGGTACTTCTCAATCAGCTTGTGGTGCGTCTTGTAGAAGTGGTTCACCGTATGCAGCCAGCTCCAGGCGATTTCATCCCCCAGCGAGTCGTTACCGTACTGCTTGAACCCCTGAATCGCCATCCACTGCAGCGGCGCCCAGCCGTTGGGTTTATCCCACTGCTCGCCGGTTTCGTACTCGGTTGCCAGAATTCCACCCGGCGTCAGCAGACGCGCTTTTACCGCGTCAGATAAACGTTCTGCCTGCTCGTGCGTCGCCATTCCAACATACAGCGGCACAATGCTGGCGGCAGAAAACAGCGCCATCTGCTCGCGTCGCCAGTCGTAATCGCGGTAACAGCCACTCTCCTCGTCCCACAGATAGCGGTTCACCGCCGCGCGGCGATCGGTGGCCTTCTGGCGGAACAGCTCGGCCGTCTCTTTATCCCCTTTCGACGCCGAGATATTGGCAATCGCGCTCTCCAGCTTAAACAGGAAGGCGTTCAAATCGATGGGGATAAATTGCGTCGTGCGAATGCTGGCGAGCCGCGCCGGATCGCGCAGCCAGCGGGAGGAGTAGTCCCAGCCAGACGCTGCTCCCGCACGCAGATCGCGATAGACCTCATTCGGCGGACGGCCCGAGTGGCGGGCGGTTTCCACGTCTTCAATCCACGATTCGTCGCGCGGGGTGTCACGGTCGTCCCAGTAGCGGTTGAGCAATGAACCGTCCGGCATGCGCACCGCGCTGCGGTATGCCTGATTAAGCAGGAGCGACTCCGCGCCGTCCATCCAGAAGGCGTGCTCCATTTTGAGATGGTCGAGGTAACGCTTCGCGCCGCGCACGCCGTCCTCTTCAAACAGCTCCACCATCAGGGCAAAGACCGGCGGCTGCGAGCGGCTGAGATAATAGGTGCGGTTGCCGTTAGGGATATGGCCGTAGCGTTCGATCAGCCATGCGAAGTTATCCGCCATGCACTTCAGCAGATCGTTACGGCCACTCTCCGCCAGCCCCAGCATGGAGAAGTACGAATCCCAGTAGTAGGTCTCGCTGAATCGCCCGCCGGGCACGATATAGGCCTGCGGCAGCGCCAGCAGGGACGACCAGGGAATATGGTCCTGCGGTTCGCGCGTCAGGACGGGCCACAGGCTATCAATGTGCTCTTTCAGCGACAGGCCGGGGTCGGAGACATACTCCGTGCTGGAGGTTTCAGGCAGCCAGAAGTGGTTCTCAACGAACTGGCGCAGGTCGAAATCCCGGTGCCGTCTGACCTTACGGTAGCGGATCAGAATATCCAGCGGATCCATCTTCGGCGCGCAGTCGGGGAAGGTTTTGCTGTCCGCAAACAGCCGCGTCGACTGTACGTGCTCGAACAGTTCGAGGTAGCGATCGGCGGGCGTCAGGGCATCGGAGGCGGGTAGCCCCTCGATCATTTCGGGTTCCGGCTCCGCCTCAATCATCTCATCCAGTTTTAACTCGCAGGGATCGGTCTCGTAGCGCAGCTCTTCTGCAATCTCGAATTCGATGTTCTCGGTAGCCTGTAGTTTCTGGTTGAACATGGTGATAGGGACCTCCGGTTGTGTGTTCTGAAGACAGGTTTCTCCGGGCGTCCTATAAGCGTAGACATTCGCTTCGGTAGATGTGGAGGGATATGTGCGGTAGATCACTCTTTTCGGAGCATTCGTTTTGCAACGATTTATGTATGTGAATAAAAAAAGCCCCTCCGGAGAGGGGCTTCTGCATTATCGCATGGTGACAAACTCTTCCGCCGCCGTAGGGTGGATCGCCACGGTGTTGTCGAAGTCTTTCTTGGTCGCACCCATCTTCAGCGCCACCGCAAAGCCCTGCAGGATCTCATCCATGCCGAAGCCGATGCCGTGGATACCGACAATCTTCTCTTCCGGACCCACGCAGACCAGCTTCATGCGGCACGGCTGACGGTGAGAGGTGACGGCGGTATACATCGCGGTGAACGCGGATTTATACACTTTCACCTGGTCGTCGCCGTACTGCTCGCGCGCCTGCGGCTCGGTTAAGCCGACGGTGCCGATTGGCGGGTGGCTAAAGACCACGGTCGGGATATTGCTGTAGTCCAGATGCTCGTCCGGCTTGTTGTTGAACAGGCGCTCGGAGAGACGACGGCCCGCCGCAACGGCCACCGGCGTCAGTTCAACCGCACCAGTGTTATCACCGACGGCGTAAATGCCCGGTACGCTGGTGTTCTGGAACTTATCGACGACGATGTAGCCTTTTTCGTCGGTTTTCACGCCGGTCACCGCCAGGTTAAAGCTGTCGTTCGCCGGTTCACGGCCAATCGCCCAGATCAGGCAATCAACGGTCTGGCTGCGGCCATCTTCCAGCTCAAGGGTCAGGCTGCCGTCCGCGTTTTTAACGACCGCTTTAGGCACGGCGTTGGTGTGCAGGGTTGGGCCTTCGGTGTTCATCACTTCAACCAGCGTATCGACGATCAGCGGGTCAAAGCTGCGCAGCGGTGCGTGTTTACGCACGAACAGGTGCGCTTCTGCACCCAGGCCGTTAATCACGCCAGCCAGCTCAACCGCGATGTAGCCCGCGCCCACCACGGCAACGCGCTCAGGCAAGGCAGGCAGCTCGAAGAAGCCGTCAGAGTCGATGCCGTATTCCGCGCCCGGAATATTCGGGTGGCTCGGGCGGCCGCCGGTGGCGATCAGGATATGATCGGCGGTGATCGTCTCGCCGTTCACTTCGATCGTTTTCGCGTCCACAAAGCGGGCGAAGCCGTGAATCACGTCGACGTTATTTTTGCCCAGCACGTTGTCGTACGAGGTGTGAATGCGGTCGATGTAGGCGGTACGGCTGGCGATCAGCTTGTCCCAGTCGAAATTGTTGATGGTGGTGTCAAAGCCGTAGTCCGGACCGTACATATGGATCGCTTCACGGATTTGCGCCGCGTGCCACATCACCTTTTTCGGTACACAACCCACGTTCACGCAGGTGCCGCCCAGCGCTTTGGCTTCAATCAGCGCACATTTCTGGCCGTACATGGCCGCGCGGTTGATGGAGGCGATGCCGCCGCTGCCGCCGCCGATGGCGATGTAGTCATAATGCTTAGTCATAGCTTTTGTCCTTAATCGTGAATTGCCGCGATTGTATACCTGAAATCAATAGTTTCCACCGATGGCTGCAATTACTCCGGCACGATCCAGCTGACGGTGGCGTGGCCCGTTCCGGCTGGCACCAGCGTTTTGTGCAGCCACGGCAGCACGTTGTTCATCTGCGCTTCCAGCTTCCACGGCGGGTTAATGACGATCATGCCGGAAGCGGTCATGCCGCGCTGGTCGCTGTCCGGGCGTACCGCCAGCTCAATCTGCAGGATTTTACGAATGCCGGTCGCCTCAAGGTCTTTGATCATGCGCTTGATTTGCGCGCGCAGCACCACCGGGTACCACAGGGCATAGGTTCCGGTCGCAAAACGTTTGTAGCCTTCGTTGATGCCGGTCACTACCGCCTGATAGTCGGTTTTGATTTCGTACGGTGGGTCGATCAGCACCAGGCCGCGACGGGAAACCGGCGGCAGCTTGGCTTTCAGTTGCTGGTAGCCGTCGGCTTTGTCGACGCGGGCGCGGTTATCTTTCTGAAATTCCGAACGCAGCAGCGGGAAGTCGCTCGGGTGCAGTTCGGTCAGCTGGAGGCTGTCCTGCTCGCGCAGCAGCTGGCGGGCAATCAGCGGTGAGCCAGGGTAGTAGCGCAGCTGGCCGTTGCGGTTGAAGTGATTCACCACGCCAATGTAAGGCTCCAGCTCGGCGGGCAGGTCGTCCTGCTGCCAGATGCGGGCGATGCCCTCAAGGTATTCGCCGGTACGCTCGGCATGCTCGCCGCTCAGCTGATAACGGCCCGCGCCCGCATGGGTGTCCAGATAGAGAAACGGCTTCTCTTTCTCTTTAAGCGATTCAATGATCAGGCTCTGAACGGTGTGTTTGAGGACGTCGGCATGGTTGCCAGCGTGGAAGCTGTGGCGATAACTGAGCATGGGTAATGGTATTCCGCTGAATTGACGATTTGCCACAGTTTACAGCAGAACGGCACAGATTACCCGCAGGCCCGGTAAGCGCAGCTATTGAAATCCTCTACACTTAACCCCATTACTGAAAACAATATGCACAGCGCCGGATGCGCGCTTCATTCACCTATTTCAACAGGACAGCGTTTATGACCAATCCATTACTGACGCCTTTTTCGTTGCCACCGTTTTCTAAAATCCTCCCTGAGCATGTGGTTCCAGCCGTTACCCAGTCGCTGGACAACTGCCGCGCGGCGGTAGAAAGCGTGGTTGCGCAGGGCGCGCCGTACACCTGGGAGAATCTGTGTCAGCCGCTGGCCGAAGTGGACGACGTGCTGGGGCGTATCTTCTCCCCGGTGAGCCACCTGAACTCGGTGAAAAACAGCCCGGAGCTGCGTGAAGCCTACGAACAAACCCTGCCGCTGCTCTCTGAGTACAGCACCTGGGTCGGTCAGCACGAAGGGCTGTACAAAGCCTACCGCGACCTGCGCGACGGCGACCATTATGCCGAACTGAACACGGCGCAGAAAAAATCGGTTGATAACGCCCTGCGTGATTTCGAACTGTCCGGTATCGGTCTGCCAAAAGAGAAGCAGGTTCGCTACGGTGAAATCGCTGCGCGCCTGTCCGAACTGGGTAACCAGTACAGCAACAACGTCCTTGACGCCACCATGGGCTGGACGAAGCTGATTACCAACGAAACGGAGCTGGCGGGTATGCCGGAAAGCGCCCTGGCGGCGGCGAAAGCCCAGGCCGAAGCGAAAGAGCAGGAAGGCTTCCTGTTAACGCTGGATATCCCGAGCTATCTGCCGGTGATGACCTACTGCGACAACCAGGCCCTGCGTGAAGAGATGTACCGCGCCTACAGCACCCGCGCCTCCGATCAGGGGCCGAACGCGGGCAAATGGGATAACAGCCCGGTGATGGCGGAAATCCTCGCCCTGCGTCACGAGCTGGCTCAGCTGCTGGGCTTCGACAGCTACGCGGATAAATCCCTCGCCACCAAAATGGCCGAGAACCCGCAGCAGGTGCTCGATTTCCTGACCGATCTGGCCAAACGCGCTCGTCCTCAGGGTGAGAAAGAGCTGGCCCAGCTGCGCGCCTTCGCGAAAGCGGAGTTTGGCGTGGACGAGCTGCAGCCGTGGGATATCGCGTACTACAGCGAAAAACAGAAGCAGCACCTCTACAGCATCAGCGACGAGCAGCTGCGCCCGTACTTCCCGGAAAACAAAGCCGTCAACGGCCTGTTTGAAGTGGTGAAACGCATTTACGGCATTACCGCTAAAGAGCGTACTGATATTGACGTCTGGCATCCGGACGTGCGCTTCTTCGAACTGTATGACGAGAAAAACGAGCTGCGCGGCAGCTTCTACCTCGATCTCTACGCGCGTGAGAACAAGCGCGGCGGGGCGTGGATGGACGACTGCGTGGGCCAGATGCGTAAAGCAGACGGTTCCCTGCAAAAACCGGTCGCCTATCTGACCTGTAACTTCAACCGTCCGGTAAGCGGCAAACCTGCGCTGTTCACCCACGACGAAGTGATCACCCTGTTCCACGAGTTCGGTCACGGCCTGCACCACATGCTGACCCGCATCGAAACCGCCGGCGTCGCCGGTATCAGCGGGGTGCCATGGGATGCGGTCGAGCTGCCAAGCCAGTTTATGGAAAACTGGTGCTGGGAGCCGGACGCGCTGGCGTTTATCTCCGGCCACTATGAGACCGGCGAACCGCTGCCCAAAGAGCTGCTGGATAAAATGCTGGCGGCGAAAAACTACCAGGCGGCGATGTTTATCCTGCGTCAGCTGGAGTTCGGCCTGTTCGATTTCCGCCTGCACGCCGAGTTCAGCCCGGAGCAGGGGGCGAAAATCCTCGAAACGCTGGCCGAGATTAAAAAGCAGGTTGCCGTTATTCCAGGGCCTACCTGGGGCCGCTTCCCGCACGCGTTCAGCCACATTTTCGCGGGCGGCTACGCGGCGGGCTATTACAGCTACCTGTGGGCCGACGTGCTGGCGGCGGATGCCTTCTCTCGCTTCGAGGAAGAGGGGATCTTCAACCGCGAAACCGGCCAGTCGTTCCTTGACAACATCCTGACCCGCGGCGGTTCTGAAGAGCCAATGGTGCTATTCAAACGCTTCCGTGGCCGCGAGCCGCAGCTGGATGCGATGCTTGAGCATTACGGGATCAAAGGCTGATTGTTACGTGAAGATCTGCTTAGTGGATGAAACGGGCGCCGGAGACGGCGCCTTATCTGTTCTGGCGGCCCGCTGGGGGCTGGAGCACGATGAAGAGAACCTGATGGCGCTGGTAATGACGTCAGCACATCTCGAATTACGCAAGCGCGATGAACCGAAGCTCGGCGGGATTTTTGTCGACTTCGTTGGCGGCGCGATGGCGCACCGGCGTAAGTTCGGCGGCGGTCGCGGCGAAGCGGTGGCCAAAGCGGTCGGCATTAAGGGGAGCTATCTGCCGGACGTGGTGGACGCCACGGCGGGGCTGGGACGCGATGCGTTTGTGCTGGCGTCGGTGGGCTGTCATGTGCGGATGCTGGAGCGTAATCCGGTTGTCGCCGCGCTGCTCGACGACGGGCTGACGCGAGGCTATGCGGACCCGGAAATCGGCCCGTGGCTGCAGGAGCGATTGCAGCTTATCCACGCGTCAAGCCTGACGGCGCTGACGGACATCACCCCGCGTCCGCAGGTGGTCTACCTCGACCCGATGTTCCCGCATAAGCAGAAAAGCGCGCTGGTGAAGAAAGAGATGCGGGTATTTCAGTCGCTGGTGGGGCCGGATTTAGACGCAGATGGCCTGCTGCAGCCTGCTCGTCAGCTAGCGACGAAGCGGGTGGTGGTGAAGCGTCCGGATTACGCGCCGCCGCTGGCGGACGTTGCTACGACCAACGCGGTGACCACGAAAGGGCATCGGTTTGATATTTATTCGGGTACGCCAGAATAAAAAAAGCCGGGTGGCGGCTTCGCCTTACCCGGCCTACATTCAGTGCCGCTTTTTTTGCACTTACTCGTCTTCTTCGTCGCGCAGCGGAACAATCAGCATGTCCACGTGAACGGTGTTAATCAGCTGGCGTGCTGAAGACATCAGCTTGCTCCAGAAGTCCTGATGGTGACCGCATACCACCAGATCCATATCGTATTTCTTAATCGCATCAACCAGCACCTGACCCAGGTCGCCGCTGCCGCTCAGGGTTTCGGTGATCGGATAGCCCGCGTTGGTGGAGAGCTCGCTCAGCGCGTGATGCGTTTCTTCAGAGATGCGTTTCTGCATATCGCCCAGATTGACGTCGATCAGACCGGTGTAGAGGTCGGAGTAATTCACATCAACGTGAATCAGGGAGACTTTCGCGTTGTAGGGACGTGCCATAGATACCGCTTTATCAACCAGCACTTTGCTCTCCGGGGAGAGATCTACCGCGATAAGAATGTGTTTGTAAGCCATAGTGTTACTCCTTCCTTAAGTTATCGATGACTAAATGGGAAAGCCGTCGTCTGATGCTTTCATTACGGCCCAGTTAAACATATTTTTCAAGCTTTGGTGTTGATAACGATTAACCTTGTGGCAAAAAAATTAACGGATCTCCTACACTATTTAATGAGCCGTTCGGATATTAAAACGCGAACCGGATCGACTTTTAGTCATTCTTTCACTGAACTGTCTGTCAGGGCATTGGGGTGCGGTAGCTCAGGAGCCTTGCTTCGTGGGCGGACGCCGGGGAGGATGTATGATTAGCACCGTCGCATTGTTTTGGGCGTTATGCGTAGTTTGCATAGTGAATATGGCGCGCTACTTCTCATCGTTACGTGCGCTGTTAGTGGTACTTCGTGGTTGCGATCCGTTGCTGTATCAGTATGTGGACGGTGGAGGGTTCTTCACCTCGCATGGACAGCCCAGCAAGCAGATGCGTCTGGTGGGGTATATCTACTACCAGCGCTACCGCGATCATCACGATGAAGAGTTTATCCGTCGCTGCGAGCGTCTGCGTCGTCAGTTCATTTTGACCAGCGCCCTGTGTGGGCTGGTCGTGGTCAGTATGATTGCGTTGATGATTTGGCACTGAGCATAAAAAAAGCGGGTCAGTTTCCTGACCCGCTTTTTGTCGCCTTCAGCCAATCAAATCAGCTTCAGCGAAATCCAGTACAACCCGCCTGACAGCAGGATAGAAGCCGGAAGGGTAAACACCCAGGCCATCAGAATGTTGGTCACGGTTTTGCGCTGCAGACCGCCGCCGTCAACAATCATGGTACCTGCCACGGACGAGGAGAGTACGTGGGTGGTGGATACCGGCATACCGGTGTAGCTCGCCAGACCGATAGACACTGCCGCCGTCATCTGCGCGGACATACCCTGCGCATAGGTCATGCCTTTCTTACCGATCTTCTCGCCGATGGTGGTCGCCACACGACGCCAGCCAATCATCGTACCGATACCCAGCGCCAGCGCGACGGCCATGATGATCCAGATTGGCGCGTACTCAATGGTATTGAGCATATCGCTTTTCAGTTTCTTCAGCAGACGCTTGTCGTCACCATTCACCTCTGGCAGCTTCGCAACTTTATCGGTCACGTCGGAGATACAGAGCATGATACGACGCAGCTGACCACGCTGTTCAACGGCCAGTTTATCGTAGCTTTCGATGTTGCCCAGCATACCTTTGGCACGTTCCAGCGCGTTAATCGCGTTAGCCGGATGGCAATGGAATTCGCCAGGCGCGGTGGTGGCACCGGCTTCCGGAGAAGGGATCAGCTGGTCAACGCCGGTCGCTTTTTTCAACAGCTCAGGGTGCTGCTGGAAATAGGTTTCAACGTTGTTGACCGCATCACGGGTACGGGTGATTTCGTAACCCGAGGCGTTCATATTCACCACGAAGCCCGCCGGTGCGACACCGATCAGAACCAGCATCACCAGACCAATGCCTTTCTGCCCGTCGTTCGCGCCATGAGAGAAGGCCACGCCGATAGCGGAAATGATCAGGGCGATACGCGTCCAGAATGGCGGCTTTTTCTTGCCGTCTTTCTTCTCACGCTCTGCTGGCGTCAGGTGGATACGCGCACGTTTCTTCGTGTTGCTCCAGTAGCGACGCAGGATGAAAATCAATCCACCCGCAACCACCAGACCCACGATAGGGGAGACGATGAGAGAAGCGAAAATGCCCAGTACTTTAGGCAGATTCAGCGCATCAACAACCGATGTCCCGGTCATCAGGGCGTTGGTTAACCCGATACCGATAATCGCACCGATGAGAGTGTGAGAGCTGGATGCAGGCAGGCCAAAATACCAGGTACCGAGGTTCCAGATAATGGCAGCAAGCAGCATTGAGAACACCATGGCGAGGCCATGACCGGAACTCACGTTAAGCAGCAGATCCGTTGGCAGCATATGCACAATCGCATACGCAACGCTCAGTCCGCCCAGGAGGACACCAAAAAAGTTAAATACCGCCGCCATAACAACCGCAAGCTGCGATCGCATTGCGCGAGTGTAGATAACCGTTGCTACTGCGTTTGCAGTGTCGTGGAAGCCGTTGATCGCTTCGTAAAACAGTACAAAAACCAGAGCAAGCAATAGTAAAAGCCCGGTATGTAAATCCAGGCCGGCAAACAAATGTAGCATAGGACGTTACGCCATTTTGAGGACATGAACGCGGCGCATTATCCAGGACAAATGCGCAACGGGCAAAGTGAAATATAGACTTTTTTTGACATACCACCTGATTTGGGAAAAGTGCCTGAAAGGATAATCGTTAAATTTCAATGGAATGGCTTTGTAATATCTTTTTACGCTGGTGTGACCACAGAGGAAACTTTACAATCCGCGGCAGTTAACGAAGAGGGTTTTGACGTGGAAAGGTTTGATGCCGTGGTTATTGGCGCCGGTGCGGCGGGTATGTTTTGTGCGGCGATGGCCGGACAGGCGGGTCGTCGCGTGCTGTTGCTGGACAACGGGAAAAAGCCTGGCCGCAAGATCCTGATGTCAGGCGGCGGGCGCTGCAACTTCACCAATCTTTATGTCGAACCCGCGGCCTATTTGAGCCAGAACCGCCATTTTTGCAAATCAGCGCTGGCGCGTTACACCCAGTGGGACTTTATCGACCTGGTGGGTAAGCATGGCATCGCGTGGCATGAAAAGAC
Source organism: Enterobacter cloacae complex sp. P42RS (assembly GCF_014930595.1). Lineage (NCBI taxonomy): Bacteria > Pseudomonadati > Pseudomonadota > Gammaproteobacteria > Enterobacterales > Enterobacteriaceae > Enterobacter > Enterobacter cloacae complex sp. P42RS. The sequence goes on along the minus strand of NZ_JADBRK010000017.1, from coordinate 56,316 downwards.
GCTCGGGCAACTCTTCTGCGACGACTCCGCGCAGCAGATTGTCGATATGCTGGTGGCCGAGTGCGAGAAGGGCGGCGTGGTCATGCGCCTGCGCACTGAAGTGCTGGAGGTGGCCCGCGACGAGCAGGGCTACACGCTGCTGCTGAACGGTGAAACCGTCAGCGCCGATAATCTGGTGATCGCCAGCGGCGGCCTCTCGATGCCGGGGCTGGGCGCGTCACCGTTCGGCTACAAGATTGCCGAGCAGTTTGGCCTGAAGGTGCTGCCAACCCGCGCCGGGCTGGTGCCGTTCACGCTGCATAAGCCGCTGCTGGAGCAGCTTCAGACGCTGTCCGGCGTCTCTGTTCCCTCCGTTATTACTGCCGAAGACGGGACGGTATTCCGCGAAAACCTGCTCTTTACCCACCGCGGTCTCTCCGGCCCGGCGGTCCTGCAAATCTCCAGCTACTGGCAGCCGGGGGAATTTGTCTCGGTGAATCTGCTGCCGGACAGCGATCTGAACGCGTTCCTCAACGAACAGCGTACCGCGCACCCGAATCAGAGCCTGAAAAATACCCTGGCGATGCAGCTGCCGAAGCGTCTGGTGGAGTGTTTGCAGGGGCTGGGGCAAATCCCGGATGTGTCGCTCAAGCAGCTTAACAGCCGCGAGCAGGAGACGTTGGTGGATACGCTAACGAACTGGCGCGTTCAGCCAAACGGCACCGAGGGGTATCGCACGGCGGAAGTGACGCTGGGCGGCGTTGATACGAATGAGCTTTCTTCACGCACGATGGAAGCGCGCAACGTGCCGGGGCTCTACTTTATTGGCGAAGTAATGGACGTAACCGGCTGGCTCGGCGGGTACAATTTCCAGTGGGCGTGGTCGAGCGCCTGGGCGTGCGCGCAGGCGCTGCAAGGTGCGTAATAAATTGCCGGGGAGTCTCCTCCCCGGCGGTGTTGCCCATTCAGATGATGTAAGCATTAATCCGGTATAGCGTAATCCGCAATGCGGAAGGTGACCTTACCCGTCCAGGTGTTATCACGGTAAGAACCAATGGCGAGACTGTCCTGAGTGAAGCCATTGAAGCTCCCGGCCGCAATGGACGCGCCGAATTTTTCATACTGATTTTTACCCCAGTAGACTTTCGCAACGCCTTCTCTCACCAGCGTATTAATATTGATCATGCCTTCTTCATCGTCAGCGTAGTCATCCAGGCTTTTACCGCCGTTGATGACGTACACGGCGCCCACCTGCGTGCCGCTGCCGTTCACCGCATTCGGATCGCCGATCACCAGGTCTTTTTTACCGTCGCCGTTCAAGTCCACATTACCGAGAATGCTGTTCCCGAACCCTGCCAGCTTGCTGCCAGGCCTGTCGGCGTAAATAGCATAGCCATCGTGTACGCTAAATGTTTTGTTGTAGTTCAGCCGGGTGTGCGCCGCATCGAGGAACAGAGACGATGGCAGCTTACTGCCGTCGGCCTTACCTTTAATAATCCAGACCAGCCCGGAACGTTTTTTATCAATACCCATGTCGGCAGGGGCGCTAATCGCAAAAGCGTTAGCGTGAGCATTCAGGAAATTACCTAATGGCGTAATGGTGCCGTTATTGGGCTTATCCTGCGTATACGCGCTATGATCGTTACTTCCTTCACCTCCGCCGGACTGACCACCCAGGAAAGCCGCCCCCATACCGTGAATGCGGGTTGCCTGCGTCGAGTTTAGCGAGGCGATGTCGAGATTCCCCTGGTTGAAGCTGCTGCCGTAGACGAGATAGGCCGTGCCGCGTCCATCAGTGCCGCTGTTCTCTGATTTACGGCCTTCATTGACCGATTCCGGGTCGACGATCAGGTAATCACTGAAGCCGTCGCCGTTAATATCCCCGACATCGCTGATCTGCTGCCCAAGGTTGTAGTTAAGGGGTTTATCCGGACCGTTGGTGGCGGTCATCTGCGGACGAATATAGGCACCGGTCGCGGCAGGGATCTCCCAGTCGCCCAGGTTGTTGCGCTTAATATCAATGTTCTGCCACTGATCGCCTGGCTTCTGAGCGCCGTAGATAATGACGGCGCCGCCGCGTCCGCCCGTGCCTTCGATATCGCCGATAGCAAGATCGACCATCTTGTTAGCCACGGCAGAATTTTTATATTTAATTGGGCCTACCGCGGCGCCAAACCAGCCGCCGGTATTCGCATTGCCTGAAGAATTCACCGTACGGATGCGAATACCCAGGCGAGCGTCGCCGTTGTCGATATCATTGAGGTCAATCTGATTAGAAAGACGCGCGCCGGTACGGTGATGCGGTCCGCCCCAGATAATATAGACCTGATCATGCCAGTGGGAGGCGATGACTAAATCATCATATCCATCGCCGTTAATATCACCTATTTTACGTACCGCGACGCCCATCCATTTTGTCGTCACTGAGCCAGGCTTATTCGCTTTATTGCTGTGGATAATTTTAAGCGCGTTTTGCGGATCGAATTCACCTACGTTATTGACTTGCTGCATGGGTTTCCCACCGGAAGTCCCGAAAATGACGTACGCGATCCCTTTTGCGCCATCCCCCCAGGGAGCCGTAATGACAATATCTTCACCCGCGATATGCGAACCATTGTCCTTATCGGAAAACTTACCGATCGTGGTCATCGTCATACCGAAATAGTCTTTTTGTTTTTCACCCTTAATAGATACAGGGACAGAATAAGGCTCGATATCGCTGGCGATAACCTGTGATGCCGTGATGCCAGTACCTGATAAAGCTGCAACGCAAAGCGCTACACGCGTTTTCGTTTTGAGTTTCATAGTATATATCCTTATACAAATCCATTTTTCATACCCGGCAACTCATTTGTATAGCGCTATGTGTTGCCGGGAAATAAGAGGTTTCTACGCTGTATTAAGTTTTTTCTTTATTTAAACTCGAAATCCAGCGTGGATGTGGCTTCAAATTTTCCCGGTTGTGGAGACTTTTCTCCTTGTTGGACAGGTGTTGCTATAATAGTGACATTCCCCTCCTGCGTTGGTACGGCCGAACTGCTGCCATCAATTTTATTCCCGTTGTGTTCAAGTTTTATCCCTAAATCATTGCGCTCACCTTCATCATTATGGGTCTTGATAAAACCAGAGCCATTAAAATCGGACGCGCGGAACTTAATACTCACCTTGCTTTCATCTTCAGGGTTTTTGCAAGTCACACGAATATCCACGTTTTTTTGCTTACTGGTGGCCTCGGGCTTAAATTCATTCGCGGTAATACTGCCAAACGGAACTTTGATGGTTTGCCCGTCATTAATCATGCATTGTGGTGGAATATCAATTGACAGTTGGAAATTAAGTGTGACAAAAGGTCTGGAGGTGTCATAACTCCCCGTCTGTTTTTTAGCAAAAATGGTCACTAATTCCTGCATAGGAATATCAATGCGGCCTGAAGGAAGCGGTTTAGTTAATTCCAGAGAGACAGTCCCGCTGGAGCCGGTTGCGAACAGAGTATGGTCGTTTTTATCATCACAGTTATTTGTCGCAGGACGTCCATTATCAACACCGGCGGTATTACTCAAATCAACCGGGATATACCGCAATTCATCCTCGCCACCAAGAACGACATTTATACCGATATTAATACCTTTTTCCGCATCCAGAGGATAATAGATAAAGTCTGCGTTACGTTTGCCGCCTCCTGTACCCAGTTTCGCACTGGTAAATCGAAATAAGATACTTTCTGGCACGCTGGAGTCCTGACAGAGGCAGATACCATTAAAATTACCTTTATTATTCCACGTGGATTGGGTTGTGCCGGGTACGTCGTCAGCAGTAAGGTTTTCGATAATATCAAACTTGTGCGCCTGGCCAGATACGGTTGATGTCGGCCAGCAGCTTCCTACAACATCAGCATAAGCTGGCGCGCCCATCAATCCCCCTGCTGCCAGGCATGCGAGTAACGTTAATTTTTTCATTTTTAATTCCTTTATTTATTAACGGATGATTTGCAGGTCTGCGTTAACTGCACAATTCCGCTAATCGTGGGTTCCTGGCCAGAAAGCTGATAGTGAACCTGGCAACGCTGATCGGGTTTCTTACCCCAGCTCACGTCTAACGTCCCTTTTTCTGCCATCCCGGTGAGGAATACGCTGCCTTCATCACCCACAATGCTTGTGGTGGTATTCTGAGAAACAATGGCACCGAACGGAACGGGTTTGCCCTGCGCATCTTTCAGCGTCATCATCAAGCGTTTACCCACCGCCGTGGTGAAACGTGCCCGAACGATAGCCCCCCGGGTGGGAACGACTTTATGGCTGTTACTTTCCAGCTCGACATCGTCAGGTAATGTATCGGGACGCAGCTGGATATTGCTCTCCTGATAAGGTGTCAGGTAAGGCACCACCGCATAGCCCCAGGGGTCGGTGCGCACGCCAGTGTGGTTACGGACGCTGACACCTGCGGCACCCGGCGCTTCAACCAGAGCGACCGTTTCACCCAGCGACTGCGCCAGCGTGACGCCATGAGGATGAACCAGCACGCCCCCGCGCAGGCTGTAATTCAGCCGCTGCGCGTCCCGACTATAGCCATACCCGGCGCCAACCTGCGCATAGCGTCCGTTATAGCTAAGCGAGGCATCGCTGCTGTTTGCCTGGCTCCCTGGGTTGATATTCTGCTGTACGCTCCAGTTCAGGTTATTGTCCTCAAGGGCGCTGCCGCTCAGGGAAACACTGTGGCCTGGCGAGCGTTTTTCCGCCGCAGAGAAGGTGTAACCGGCACGTGTGGAGCGGAGCCATTTGTCCAGAGGGACGCTCACGCTCAGGCTGAACAGATTGTCCTGGTTATAGAGACGCTGGTTATCCTCTTTTGTCACGTTCAGATAGTGGTTGTAATTCAGGCTATAGCTGATCCCGTTCCAGCTGTTGCCATAGCCCAGCGTGGCGGAGGTCGTGCGTTTTTGGCTCGTGTGGTAGTCCTCGCTGACCAGCATGGCGGAGAGATAGCCGAGGTTTTCTCCCAGGTTTTGGTTTAGCGTCAGTTCTGTACGGCTACGGCGTCGATCCAGGCGCGAGGGTTGCGAGTGATAGCTGCTCAGGGTTTCACCGAGCGTGTAGAAATCGGACGTCGAGTAGCGATAGCCCGCAATCGCAACGTTAGTGCCGGTAGACAGCAAATTTTTGTTATAGCGCAGGCGTAGCGACTGTCCCCGGTTTTTCTCTGCCTGTTTAGTGGTGGCCCAGGCCTGGGTAATATCAAATGACAGTGCGCCAAAATCGCCCATGTTTTTACCCATGCCAAAAAGCAGGGACTGATATTGACTGGCAGCCTGCATGCCTCCGTATATCGAGGTTTCCCACGGCAGACCGTAAATCAGGCTCCCTTGTGAAAACAGGGCATTCTCAGCATCGCTGCTGCTGGAACGATAGCTGCCGCTAATGACTTCATATTTGTATTGCCCTTCCCGCTGCATAACCGCTAACGACGCGTAAGGCACTAAAGAGACTTGTTCGCTGCCATCCGCCTCTTTCACCACAACTTTCAGCTCGCCGCTGCTGCCGAGGTAAAGATCGTTGATGACAAATTCACCGGGCGGGACATAGCTTTGATAAATGCTGTAGCCGTTCTGAAAAATAGTGATCTGGGCATTAGTACGAGCAATACCGCGGATCACCGGCGCATAGCCTCGCAGGCTGCCCGGAAGCATCTGTTCATCCGAGTAAAGCTGAACGCCGCGAAACGGGGTGCTATCAAAGACTTCTGCGGTAGAACTGTTATCCCCAACAATCAGCTGGCTATTCAGGGCGCTGATATCACGCTGCAGATAGGTATAAACCGATTCCCAGCGCCCAGCTTGTCCCTGGCTGTTACTCCAGGTCGAGAAATTGCGTAAACGCCAGGGTCCAACGTTCAGTCCCGGACGCAGGCTGAGGTACTGGCTATCGGTTCCCGTCCCGTTGTGCGAGGTCCACGTGGCGCCGCTGTAGTTGTAGCTGAGCATCAGGCCCGGAATACCCTGTTCCCGACGTGCAGGATCGATGTAGCCGTGAGCATGGCTATTCAGGGCCGCCTGGGGAATGCTGAGCCTTAACGCCTGCTCGCTGAAGTCAAATTCGCTGCTTGCGAGAGGGATCGCCGACAGATTCGCGCAGCCCTGAGTATCGTCCCGGAGCAACGGGAATGCCGCCGTTTTAACACCAAACGACTGGAGCGTCTCCTCGCTGAGGCACGGTGCGAGGATATTTTTATGCTGCGCGTTCTCTTCGAGTCGAAACGTGATATCGCGCGTGTCGAACATTTTATTGTTAAGAAACAGGTCAACACGATAAACGCCGGGTGTCTGGCTCTCTTTGTTCTCAAAGAGAGAAAGATCGACGGCGGTACGCGGCGCGCCACCCGTTTCCAGAAAGGCCGGGTCGAAGTAATCACTGGCGTATAATGCGCTGGGTAATATCCAGGCAAAGCAAAGCGCTGGACGAATGCCCCAAAATATAGTCATGAAAAAATACCCCTGTGAGGTTATTGTTTTAAAATCGTTATTCTATTTTTTGTGTGATTAACTGGCTGTTGCCGCCATAATCATTGATATATTTCCATTGCACGGTGGCATTGTTTTTCAAAAGCGTGTTCCTGAGCGTGAATGTTGTGCTGCTTTTAGGCGCGAGCATGTCAATCTCTGACCATGCTTTGTTATTGATCTTCACCTCCGCGAAGGAAATGTAATAAGACGAGTTGTTGCGTACAATGAGTTCGTTATTTTTAACAGACCATTGCACATTCTTACTAATATCCGTGGGTTCATCCATTAAATTTGACGGACGATAAAATAACTTGATCCGGGTATTTACCGCTATCTGCAGTTTATTAATATCCTCTCTGGAAGAGGAGGGGATCGATTTTACGTTGATCCAGAAAAGCGACTCGCGATCCTGCGGTAAAGGCGCGCCGTTATAGATAATACGTAGCGCGTTGGACTTACCTGCATCCATGCGAAAAAGCGGTGGCGTCACAATAAACGGGGCTTTGGTGCCCTGTGAATCTTTGCCCTGTACCCAGCTCTGTACCAGGAACGGGCTGGCAGTATTATTTCTGACTGTAATATTGCTCTCTTTCTTGTCCGCATGATATACCACTCGCGTATTGGATAAGGTCACACTGGCGTGTGACATACAAGAGCCAAAGAGCAGAGCCAGCAGCGTCAGATAGCGTTTCCTTAACATAAAACGTCCTTGCGTTCCGGGCTGTTATTCATTGCCCGGAACTGAGTTGAATGATTTATTTATAGATAATGGTGTAATCCGCAACCGCATCTGCCTTACCGGCGGTCACAGCATCCAGGGATGCTTTATAACGGGCTGAATACAGCAGGGTGGCTGCCCCCGTGGTGCCATCACCGGTAATAGGAACAAATTTATTCGGGTTGTCGCCCAGTTTTAACGATGTTCCATCTTCATTCAGGAATTCAATACCCAAACCCGTTGCAGCGTCGCCACTGGTTTTAAGCGCGAGCAGATTATTATCATTAGCATCATAGGCACCGCCAAATCGTGCTCCAGCTGATTTAAGGACGGCGGTATCGCAGTTAGACAGTTCTATCTGGATACGGTGAATACCCGCAACGTCACCTTTTTCTTTAAATGCTGAAGACGAGATGGTACCCATATCGATCGTTGGGTTCCCCCCCTGACCGTTAATATCGACATCACAGGTGCTCGCGGTAATCATACCCGTGAATTCAATGGTCCCTGCGCCTTTACCTGGCGCTGCATGGCTGGAAGGACTGGCAATTGCAGCCAATAAAAATCCCATGGTAATAACGGATTTATTCATTTTTTAAAATATTCCTCAGTGTGTAAAAGGTAGAACAGTATTATTTCGGGTTAATCACTCGAAAGCGTTGTTGTGGTCACGGGATGTGGATATTCCGCTAATGTGAAACATTAAGGTGAATATTCATCATCGCTTACCAGTCCATGTGAAAAACTTCCATCACAAGAAGTCTGAATATTTTTCTGGGTCAGGTTAACAAGCGTTTAAAAAAAATAAAGTGAGAACATCATGATTTGTCTTTGGTTGTTTTAAAATCAATGAGTTATGTTGTTTTTATCAGGGTTTTATCAGCAATTCAGTGTGAGAATTTTACGGCTTATTTACTACTTGCCGTATGTCAGGTTCAGCTCAGATAATAAAACTTTCATAATAATGAAAGAATAATCTCCGGAAGAACACGTTGCCTTCCCGGAAGATGTAAGGGGAATCCTGGCGCTTTTAACATCACATTTACATTGCCGGGCTGGCGTCAAGAAGTGTTATTATTATTCTCTTGCCCGGTGATACGGGCGTTTTCTTTTTTTGTTGCAAACGTTGCCTCTGCCAGCGCGCAGATGAAGGTTAAGGATAGATTCATGGCTTCTGCTCATCTCGGTTTCCCGACTGAAACCGTTGTTGTCTTTGTGGTGATGGCCGTTGGGGCGATGTTTATCGACCTCTTCATGCACCGTCACGATAAACCTGTTTCGCTGAAAAGTGCGGCCATGTGGTCCGTTTTCTGGTTCTCGATGGCGATGGCCTTCGCCGGTTTTCTGTACATCCACCACGGCGCCGAGATGGCGAGCCTGTTCCTCACCGGTTACGCGCTGGAAGAGGTGCTCTCCATCGATAACCTGTTCGTGATGATGGCGATCTTTGCCTGGTTCGGCGTGCCGGATAAGTACCGTCACCGTGTGCTCTACTGGGGCGTGCTTGGGGCGATTGTCTTCCGCGGTATTTTCGTGGCGATCGGCACCAGCCTGCTGAGCCTGGGGCCGTACGTGGAGGTTATTTTTGCGCTGGTCGTCGGCTGGACGGCGGTGATGATGCTCAAGCGCAATGAAGAGAGTGACGAAGTGGAAGATTACTCGGGTCACCTTGCCTATCGCCTGGTGAAACGCTTCTATCCCGTCTGGCCCAAAATCAGCAGCCACGCGTTTATCCTGACGCAGAAAGAGGTGGATGCGGAGCTTGAAAAGCCGGAAAACCAGGACGTAACGGTTGGCCGCGTGAAGAAGGCGAAGCGCTATGCAACGCCGCTGCTGCTCTGCGTGGCGGTGGTAGAACTCTCTGACGTGATGTTCGCGTTTGACTCCGTACCGGCGATTATTGCGGTAAGCCGCGAGCCGCTGATTATCTACAGCGCCATGATGTTCGCCATTCTCGGCCTGCGTACCCTCTACTTTGTGCTGGAAGCGCTCAAGCAGTATCTGGTGCACCTGGAGAAAGCGGTGGTGCTGCTGCTGTTCTTCGTGGCGTTCAAGCTGGGTCTGAATGCGACCGATCACTTCTGGCACCACGGTTACAGCATTGGCGCGACGGCCAGCCTGTTTGTGGTGTTAGGTGTGCTGGCGCTGGGGATTATTGCGAGCGTGATGTTCCCGGGGAAACGTGAGGCCTGATGCACCGCTTTTCTCCCTCTCCCTGTGGGAGAGGGCTGGGGTGAGGGCAACAGACCGCACCTAACCCTTAATCGGTGAATTCCGGCGCTTGCGTGGGTGATGGAAGTGCCGCCAGTGAGGATCCTGCGCGGCGGCCAGCAGTTCGTGGTCGCCGCGGGTGTCGCCCCAGGCTCGCAGATGATAGTCGTTCAGATCGCCATACACCTTCTCCAGCCTCGCCACTTTCTGGGCGCAGCGGCAGTTATTGCCCGTAATGCGTCCCGTCAGCTTGCCGTCCTTCACTTCCAGCCGCGTGCCAATCAGCTTAATGCCGAGCCTGTCCGCCCACGGCTGGAGCACCAGCGCCGGCGACGCAGAGCAGATAGTCACTTCCGCGCCGGAATTCACCTCAGCCGCCACCGCCAGAACCCCTTCGGGGCGCATCAGCTTGTTCCAGTATTTTTCGCAGAAGGCTTCCGCCTGCTGGCGTAGCCAGTGTTCGTCCACGCCTGTCAGGAACGTTTTAATCAGCACTTCCTTCAGCTCATCACGCGTCAGCTTGCGGCGCACGCAGTGGAGCGTGGGCAGCGCCATGCGCACCAGACGACCCGCAAAGTAGCGTTTCCCAAAGGCAAAACGCAGGAAAGGGATAAAGCTGTCGTGGTGCGTGAGCGTCCCGTCAAAGTCAAAGACAGAGAGCACGCTGGATTTCGCCACCGTCTCGTCGGCAATCATATTGGTCATAAATACGTCTTAGCTGAATTACACATTCTGTCGATCAGTTTACCTGCTTTATCTGAACAGTCCTTACATCACCACCCTTTTTTTTCTCGATCTTGCGATCTGAAAGTGAGTCCAATTTTGGCCTCAATAATGATTGGTGAAAAAGTGAGCGGTCTATATTATCGCCACATCGAAAGATATTTCGGGGGAACGTTGGCCTCCACAGGTAAGGAAAAATTCACTCTTAGCTCCTGTTTAGATATGACATTCAGATCGCTTATTTCAATCCTCACGTTAAGTTTTGCTTCGTTTTCCGCACTGAGTTTTCAGTTGCCCGCATCGATGATCTCCGCCGATAGCACATTTGCGGAATCGCCGGTGAAGTCGGCCCTGCTTCACCAGGAGACAGGCCCACTCCGCTCCCGGATACTGGATCAATACCAGAAATGGAAAGGGACTCACTATCAGTGGGGCGGCACCACGCACCGCGGAGTGGATTGCTCCGCGCTTATGCAGCATCTGTTCAGCGATGCGGCGCATCTTTATCTGCCGCGCACGACGAGTGAGCAGATCCATCGCGGTGTACAGGTAGCGCAATACCGTCTGAAGGCGGGAGATTTGGTCTTCTTCCAGACGGGACCGAACCGCAGACACGTTGGCGTGTATATCGGTAACAGCCAGTTTATTCATGCCTCCAGCAGCCAGGGCGTAACGGTCTCAACCCTGACTGATGACTACTGGCAGGATCGTTACATTACCGCCCGTCGTATCGCCGGCAGCGCCGCCTGACGACATTAAATAATGTCATCCACCACGCCACCATCGACGCGCAATGCCGCGCCTGAGGTGGCGGAGGCCTGCGGCGAACAGACATAAATCACCATATTAGCCACCTCTTCAACGGTGGCGGCGCGCTGGATAACCGAGCTGGGGCGGTTGGTCATGACAAATTCTTTCGCCAGCTGCTCCAGCGATTTACCGGTTTTCTCGATCTCATCTTTCATCATTTCAGCGAAACCGTCCGACATCGTCGGGCCCGGCAGCACGCTGTTCACCGTCACGCCGCTTCCCGCCACGAACTTCGCCAGCCCGCGCGCCAGCGAAAGCTGTGCCGTTTTGGTCACCCCGTAGTGGATCATGTCTGCCGGGATATTGCAGGCTGACTCGGAGGAGATAAATACCACGCGGCCCCAGCCTTTTTTCACCATGCCCGGCAGCAGGGCGCGGGAGAGGCGCACGCCGGACATCACGTTGGTCTGCCAGTAGCGCTCCCAGGTTTCATCGTCGGTGCCATAGAAATCCTGCGGGCCGTAAATCCCGGCGTTGTTCACCAGAATATCGACGTCGCTCGCAACCTTCAGCAGCGATTCAACCCCTTCCGCGGTGCTGAGATCGGCAATGGCTGCACGCACCTGCACGCCAGGCACAACCTGCTGCAGCTGCTGAATACCTTTGTTCACCGAGTCGGTGCTGCGGCCATTAACGATCACTTCCGCGCCGCTTTCTGCCAGGCCTCTGGCAATGGCAAACCCGATCCCGCCGGTTGAGGCGGTGACCAGGGCCACTTTCCCCGCAAAGTCGATTTTCATCATCAGCTCCTTATCGTTTTAACGTTCGGACCTTAAAGCGTAGCAGGTGATGATGACGGCTCCTGGCTAAAAAGGCGCAGCAGGGTTTCAACCTGCTCATCCAGCGGGGCGAGGGTGCGCTTCACGATCAGATGCAGCGGTGTGGCCCGACGAACGCCGTGGCTCAGCGGGAGGAGTTTCAGTACGCCTTGCTCCAGCTGGGGCTGAATGCGTTCCTCTGGCAGCCAGCCGTAGCCGACCTGCGAGACGACCGCCTCTATGGCAGCGTCGATGGTCGAGAACGTCCACGACTCGCCGGCAGCCCGCGCGGCGTTCTGGCTGTCCGCAATCTGGATTAGCGGCCACGGGCGCAGCATCTCATCATTCAGCGGCGCGTCGAGGCTAAAGAGGGGATGCTGATGATGCGCCACGGCGACAAAGTCAATATTCATCAGCCATTCGCCGAGCCCGGTAATGTCCTGGCGGCGGGTTAAAACCATCACATCGGCCTCGTTGTTCATGGCATCGGCGCGGGTATTTTCCAGCACCTCCGTGAGGCGGACCTGAGTTTGCGGATACTGCTGCTGGAACTGACGCAGAATGGCGAACAGGCGGCGGCGTGGGAAAATCGAGTCCACCACCAGGTCCAGCCGCGTGCGCATCCCGTTACGAAGGGTCGCCGCGCGCGTCTCGACATACGAAAACGCTTTCAGCAGCGGTTTCACCTGGCCGAGAAGCAGTTCACCGGCCGGGGTCAACACCGCCCTGCGCCCCTCCGGCGCCAGCAGCGCCACGCCCAGCCGCTCCTGCAGCAGCGACAGGTTATAGCTCACCGAGGACTGACTGCGGTGGGTTTCTTCCGCAGCTTTGGCAAAGCTGCCCGCGTCCACCACTTTTTCCAGTAAAGCCCACTGTTCCAGCGTCGTCTTGTGCATAATTTATCTAAAATTTGAATGAATTTGATTAAAACATAGCGTTATTCATTCATTTTTTGAAGGCTTAAGATCGTCTCATCAAAACGAAGGAGACATCTTATGAACACATTCGATAAACACGACTTAAGCGGCTTCGTTGGCAAACATCTGGTTTATACCTATGACAACGGCTGGAATTACGAAATTTACGTCAAAAACGAGACTACTCTCGACTACCGTATTCACAGCGGTCTGGTGGCGAACCGTTGGGTTAAAGATCAGCAGGCTTACATCGTGCGGGTAGGGGAGAGCATCTATAAAATCTCCTGGACCGAGCCAACCGGTACGGACGTTAGCCTGATTGTGAACCTGGGCGACAAACTGTTCCACGGCACCATCTTCTTCCCGCGTTGGGTCATGAACAACCCGGAAAAAACCGTCTGCTTCCAGAACGACCATATTCCGCTGATGAACAGCTATCGCGATGCGGGGCCGGCATATCCAACAGAAGTGATTGACGAATTTGCCACCATCACCTTTGTACGCGACTGCGGTGCGAACAACGAAAGCGTGATTGCCTGCGCGGCCAGCGAGTTACCAGAAAACTTTCCCGATAACTTAAAATAAGCGCGACAATTAACTAAAAAGAAAAGTTCCCGGTTATTTCTGCTTTTAAAGAAATAACCGGGATTTTTTTTGTTTGTTGATGTTCGGTTTAAAATAACATTTTGTAAAAATTGAGTTTGATCATGAAATAAATAATTCATAATTACATAAGCTATTGTTTATAAATGAATTAATATTGATTTGGTTACATCTTAATTACGCATCTTAATTTTTCCCTAAGAAATGAACGATACCTTGATATGAGTTTATGGTTCGTTGAAATAAACGAAAAAGTAATTGGTTAATATCAAGCGCGTGCCATTCTTATTGCAAGGAAATTAATGATGAGTGATTTTTTGCCTTTTTCCCGCCCGTCGATGGGTAGTGAGGAATTAGCGGCGTTGCAGGAGGTTTTAACCTCCGGCTGGATCACCACAGGGCCTAAAAATCAGGAACTTGAAGCGGCATTTTGTCAGCTGACGGGGAACCAGCACGCGATTGCCGTCTGCTCGGCGACGGCGGGCATGCACGTCACGCTGATGGCGCTGGATATTGGTCCGGGCGATGAGGTCATTACCCCCTCCCAAACCTGGGTCTCCACGCTGAATATGATCGTGCTGCTGGGCGCTACGCCGGTCATGATCGATGTGGACAACGAGACATTGATGGTGACGCCGGAAGCGGTTGAAGCAGCCATTACCCCGCGTACCAAAGCGATTATTCCCGTGCATTACGCCGGCGCGCCGTGTGATATCGACGCCATTCATGCCGTCGGTGAGCGTCACGGTATTCCGGTGATTGAAGACGCGGCCCATGCCGCCGGAACGTACTACAAGAACCGTCACGTGGGCTGGAAAGGCACGGCGATTTTTTCCTTCCACGCCATCAAAAACATGACCTGCGCAGAAGGTGGTTTAGTCGTCACGGATAACGCCCGGCTTGCCGCGCGGATCCGCAGCCTGAAATTCCACGGCCTGGGCGTGGATGCCTATGACCGCCAGACGCACGGCCGCGCGCCGCAGGCCGAAGTGATCTCCCCGGGCTTTAAGTACAACCTCGCAGATATCAATGCCGCGCTGGCGCTGGTACAGCTGGGCAAGCTGAAAGAGGCCAACCTACGCCGCGAGGCAATCGCGCAACGCTACCTGCGCGAGCTTGCCGATACGCCCTTCCAGCCGCTGAGCATTCCGTCATGGCCACACGTTCACGCCTGGCACCTGTTTATTATTCGCGTTGATGAAGCGCGCTGCGGGATCTCACGCGACAACCTGATGGCGGCGCTGAAGGAGCAAGGCATCGGCACCGGCCTTCATTTCCGCGCGGCGCACACCCAAAAATACTACCGCGAGCGTTTTCCTGATGTATCGCTTCCGAATTCGGAATGGAACAGCGCGCGTATTTGTTCTCTCCCTCTTTTCCCGGACATGACTCATGACGACACAACCCGCGTCATTACCGCGCTCCATCAGCTTGCAGGACATTGATATGTTCAGCGCACCGCCTGTACAAAAAGTTTCTGTGGTCATCCCAGTTTATAACGAGCAGGAGAGCCTGCCCGAGCTGATCCGCCGCACCACGGCAGCCTGCGACACGATGGGCAAAGCCTATGAAATTCTGCTGGTGGACGACGGCAGCAGCGATGATTCCGCGCTGATGCTGACCGAAGCCGCCCAGGCCGAAGGCAGCCATATTGTCGCCGTGCTGCTCAACCGTAACTATGGCCAGCACTCCGCCATTATGGCCGGGTTCAGCCACGTTACGGGCGATCTGATTATCACCCTGGACGCGGATCTGCAAAACCCGCCGGAGGAGATCCCGCGCCTGGTGGCGAAAGCCGATGAAGGCTATGACGTGGTCGGCACGGTGCGTCAGAACCGTCAGGACAGCCTGTTCCGCAAGCTGGCCTCACGCACCATCAATCGTCTTATTCAGCGCACCACCGGTAAAGCAATGGGCGATTACGGCTGCATGCTGCGCGCCTACCGCCGCCATATTGTCGACGCCATGCTGCACTGCCATGAGCGCAGCACCTTTATTCCGATCCTCGCCAACACCTTTGCCCGCAAGGCAACGGAAATTCCGGTCCTGCACGCTGAGCGCGAGCACGGGGAATCGAAGTACAGCTTTATGCGTCTCATCAACCTGATGTACGACCTCGTCACCTGCCTGACCACCACGCCGCTGCGCCTGCTGAGCGTGTTCGGCAGCATCATCGCCCTGGCCGGCTTTACGCTGTCCGTCCTGCTGGTGGTGCTGAGGCTGGTCTTTGGCCCGCAGTGGGCGGCGGAAGGGGTCTTCATGCTTTTTGCCGTGCTGTTTATGTTCATCGGCGCCCAGTTCGTCGGAATGGGCCTGCTCGGTGAATACATAGGCCGTATCTATAACGATGTTCGCGCACGTCCGCGCTACTTTATTCAACGTGTTGTCCGTCAGGAACACAAAGCATCTCAAGAGGAAAACCACCCATGAAAGCCGTTGTATTTGCCTATCACGATATGGGGTGCGCGGGCACGCTGGCCCTGCTGGAAGCGGGCTATGACATTGCTGCAATCTTTACCCATCCGGACGCGGCGGGAGAGAATCACTTCTTCGGCTCCGTGGCGCGTATCGCCGCCGAGCGCGGTATTCCGGTTTATGCCCCGGACGACGTCAACCACCCGCTGTGGGTGGATCGCATCCGCGCGCTCGCACCTGATGTCATCTTCTCGTTCTACTATCGCAACCTGATCTGCGACGAGATCTTAGGTTTAGCCGCTAAAGGGGCCTTTAACCTTCACGGCTCTCTGCTGCCCGCCTACCGTGGCCGCGCGCCGCTGAACTGGGTGCTGGTCAACGGCGAAACGGAAACGGGCGTGACGCTGCACCGCATGGTGCGCCGCGCGGATGCCGGGGCCATCGTCGCCCAGCAGCGCGTGGCAATCGACGCGGATGAAACCGCGCTTGAGCTGCATCATAAACTCTGCACCGCGGCGCAAAGCCTGCTGCGTGACGCGCTGCCAGCCATCCTCAACGGCACCTTCAGCGAGACCGAGCAGGACGAAAGCAAGGCCAGCTGCTTTGGCCGCCGCGCGCCGGAAGATGGTCGCCTGGACTGGAATAAACCCGCCCGCCAGCTGCACAACCTGGTGCGCGCCGTGACCGACCCGTGGCCGGGCGCGTACAGCTTTGCGGGCGTAAGCAAATTTATCGTCTGGAAATCCCGCGTGCGTGACGATATCCCGGCCGCTAAGCCAGGAACCGTCGTCTCCGTCTCCCCGCTGATTGTGAGCTGCGGCGAGCAGGCGCTGGAGATCGTCACCGGGCAGACCGACAACGGCCTGTACGTTCAGGGCACGCAGCTGGCGCAGTCTCTGGGTCTGGTGGCCGGGGCGCTGATCACCAGCGCGCCGGTGGTTGCCATCAAGCGCCGCACGCGCGTGCTGATCCTCGGCGTGAACGGCTTTATCGGGAACCACCTGACCGAACGTCTGCTCAAAGACGATAACTACGAGATTTACGGTCTGGATATCGGCTCTGACGCCATCAGCCGTTTCCTCAACAACCCGCGCTTCCACTTTGTGGAAGGGGATATCAGCATTCACTCCGAGTGGATCGAATATCACATTAAAAAATGCGACGTGGTGCTGCCGCTGGTCGCTATCGCCACGCCAATCGAGTACACCCGTAACCCGCTGCGCGTGTTCGAGCTGGACTTCGAAGAGAACCTGAAGATCATCCGCGACTGCGTGAAATACGACAAGCGCATCATCTTCCCGTCCACCTCTGAAGTGTACGGCATGTGTACCGACAAAAACTTCGATGAGGATGCCTCCAGCCTGGTGGTCGGGCCGATCAACAAGCAGCGCTGGATCTACTCTGTCTCCAAGCAGCTGCTGGACCGCGTAATTTGGGCCTACGGCGAGAAAGAGGGTCTGCGCTTTACCCTGTTCCGTCCGTTTAACTGGATGGGCCCGCGTCTGGATAACCTGAACGCGGCGCGAATCGGCAGCTCCCGCGCGATCACTCAGCTGATCCTGAACCTGGTCGAAGGCTCGCCTATCAAGCTGATTGAAGGCGGGAGCCAGAAACGCTGCTTTACGGACATCAGCGACGGTATCGAAGCCCTGTTCCGCATCATTGAGAACAAAGATAACCGCTGCAACGGTGAGATCATTAACATCGGTAACCCGGAAAACGAGGCGAGCATTCGCGAGCTGGCAGAGATGCTGCTGGCCAGCTTTGAGCGCCACCCGCTGCGCGATCGCTTCCCGCCGTTTGCCGGTTTCCGCGAAGTGGAAAGCAGCAGCTACTACGGTAAGGGCTACCAGGACGTCGAGCACCGTAAGCCAAGCATCCGCAACGCGAAGCGCTGCCTGAACTGGACGCCGACGGTGAAGATGGAGCAGACCATTGATGAAACGCTCGACTTCTTCCTGCGCACCGTGGAGCTGTCGGAACAGGCCTCATGAAAAAAGTCGGTTTACGCATTGATGTCGACACCTTCAGGGGAACGCGTGACGGCGTGCCCAGACTGCTGGAACTGCTGAGCAGGCACGGCGTGCGTGCCAGCATTTTCTTCAGCGTGGGGCCTGACAACATGGGACGCCATTTATGGCGTCTGGTTAAACCGGCATTTCTGTTCAAAATGCTGCGCTCGCGCGCGGCATCGCTCTACGGCTGGGATATTTTGCTGGCCGGCACCGCCTGGCCCGGCAGACGCATCGGCGCGGGTAATGAAGCGGTTATCCGCGCGGCGGCGCAGCAACACGAGGTCGGCCTGCATGCCTGGGATCATCACGCCTGGCAGGCGTGGGCGGGCGTCTGGGATATCCCGCGCCTGTCCCGTGAGGTCGAGCGTGGAATGCTGGAGCTTGAGGCCATCATCGGTCAGCCCGTGCGCTGCTCCGCCGTGGCGGGATGGCGTGCCGACCAGCGGGTGGTTAAAGCCAAAGAGCATTTCGCGTTTCGCTACAACAGCGACTGCCGCGGAACCGGGCCATTTTTGCCGCTGTTAGGCGAAAATCGCTACGGTACCGTGCAAATTCCGGTCACGCTTCCTACGTGGGATGAGGTGGTGGGGCGCGAGGTCAAAGCGGAAGAATTTAATCGCTACATTCTGGACCGCATCCATCGTGACGCCGGAACGCCGGTCTATACCATCCATGCCGAAGTGGAAGGGATTGCCTGGCAGCATAATTTCGATGAACTGCTGACGATGGCCGCCCGGGAAGGCATTGCGTTCTGTCCGATGAGCGAGCTGCTGCCGGACGACCTCAGCAGCCTGCCCGTGGGCAAAGTGGTCCGTAGTGAACTGGCTAGCCGGGAAGGCTGGCTTGGCTATCAACAAATCGTGAGTCCGGTCCCATGAAAACAGCCCGTTATGGCGTAGCGCTTTTCGCACTGTTTATCGTTTATTACTTCATTCCGGTCGATATTCGCCTGCTTTGGCAGCCTGATGAAACGCGCTATGCGGAAATCAGCCGCGAAATGCTGGCATCGGGTGACTGGATTGTCCCGCATTTCCTCGGGCTGCGCTACTTTGAAAAGCCGATTGCCGGCTACTGGATCAACACTATCGGACAATGGCTGTTCGGGCACACGAACTTTGCCGTACGCGCCGGGTCGATCTTCTCCACCGGGCTCGCGGCGCTGCTGGTGATCTGGATGGCCTGGCGTCTCTGGCGGGATAAGCGTACGGCCATTTTCTCCGGCCTGATCTTCCTGACCCTGTTCCTGGTGTATGGCATCGGCACCTATGCGGTCCTGGACCCCATCGTCACCCTGTGGCTGGTGGCGGCGATGTGCAGCTTCTGGCTCGCCTCACAGGCGCGCACCGTGGCCGGAAAAGCGGGCGGCTATGTGCTGCTTGGGCTGGCCTGCGGCATGGGGGTGATGACCAAAGGCTTCCTGGCGCTGGCGGTACCGGTGATCGGCGTGCTGCCGTGGGTGATTGCCCAAAAGCGCTGGAAAGAGGTGCTGATTTTTGGCTGGCTCGCGGTCCTGAGCTGCGTGCTGATTGTTCTGCCGTGGGGGCTGGCCATTGCGCACCGCGAGCCTGATTTCTGGCGCTACTTCTTCTGGGTTGAGCATATTCAGCGTTTTGCCCAGAGCGACGCGCAGCATAAAGCTCCGTTCTGGTATTACCTGCCGTTCCTGCTCGCGGGCAGCCTGCCGTGGCTGGCGCTGCTGCCAGGCGCGCTGCGTCTTGGCTGGAATGACAGACAAAACGTGGGCGGCGGGTTCTACCTGCTGGGGTGGGTGGTGATGCCGCTGCTGTTTTTCAGCATCGCTAAAGGCAAGCTGCCGACCTATATCCTGCCCTGTTTTGCCCCGCTGGCTATCCTGATGGCGCGCTATGCCTGCCTCGCGGCGGAAAAAGGGGCCAGAGCGTTGCGCATTAACGGCAGCATTAACCTGGCGTTTGGCGCTATCGGCGTGGTGGCGGCGCTGGTGGTCTCGCCGTGGGGGCTGGCTAAGCATCCGGTCTGGACATCGGTCGAACTGTATAAAGTCTTCTGCGCGGTGGTGGCGTTCCTTATCTGGGGCGCGGTAGGCTGGTTTACGCTGCGGCAGAGCCAGCGGCGCTGGTGGCTGGCGGCGCTGTGTCCTGCGGGTTTGGCGTTGTTGATTGGTTTTGCCATTCCGAACCTGGTGGTGGATTCCAAGCAGCCGCAGTCGCTGGTGGATACCGTGCGCGAGCCGCTACAGGGCAGCCGCTTTGTGCTGACCAATAACGTTGGCGTGGCCGCGGGCCTGGCGTGGGAGCTGAAGCGCAGTGACATCACGCTGTTTGCTCAGAGCGGCGAGCTGCGCTACGGGCTGGATTATCCCGATGCGAAAGATCGCTTTGTCAGTGAAGACGACTTCGCGCAGTGGCTGGCAACGCATCGTAAGCAGGGAAGCGTGTCGCTGGTGATGCTGCTGTCTAAACGTGACGATATTGCAGAGGCGAATTTACCGCAGCCGGACAATCTCTATATCCAGGGGCGTCTGGCCCTGCTGGAGTATCTGCCGAAGTGATGACCTGGACCTGGCTCATACTGGCAAGCCTGCTGAGCTGCGCGGGACAACTGTGCCAGAAACAGGCTACCCGTCCGGCGAAAGGCGGACGTCGTGGCGCGCACATCATGCGGTGGCTTGGCCTGGCGATGCTGGCGCTGGGCTGCGGAATGCTGGTCTGGCTGGTGGTGCTGCAGCGCCTGCCAGTCGGCGTAGCTTACCCTATGCTGAGCCTCAATTTTGTCTGGGTGACGCTGGCGGCGAAGGTCTTCTGGCGCGAGCACGTTGCTGTGCACCACTGGCTGGGGGTCGGGTTCATTATCATGGGGATTATCGTGCTGGGAGGAAGCCTGTGAAAGGCGCGTTCTGGGCGTTATGCAGCGTACTGTTAGTCAGCGCCGCACAGCTGTTGCTGCGCGATGCCATGCAGGCTCTGCCGCCGGTCAGCGATTTTCTGACGTTTATCCCCGCGCTGTGGCACGTTTCGTCCGGCACGGGCGCGCTGCTGCTGGGGTTAACGGGATACGTTGCCTCCATGGGCTGCTGGTATCTGGCGCTGCATCGCATGGCGCTCAGCAAAGCGTATGCCTTGCTGAGCCTCAGCTATATCCTGGTGTGGGGCGCGGCAATCCTGCTGCCCGGCTGGGGGGAGCACTTCTCCTGGCATGGGCTGCTGGGCGTCGCGTTGATTATGCTGGGTGTACTGGTGATTTTCCTGCCCCGACGTGAATAATCGACTCGGTGGTCAGAGTGTAAGGGGTCGAGGTACAGACGGCAAGGCTCAGAGAACCGAGCTGCAGCTGGCTGACCGAGTGCGACTGCGCCGTGCTGTCGATGCTGACAATCTGCCAGGCGCTGCCGCCGCGCTGTTTCACAATCGCTTCTTTGCGCGTCCAGATACGCCAGAAGGCAGA
Organism: Enterobacter cloacae complex sp. P42RS; assembly: GCF_014930595.1. Lineage (NCBI taxonomy): Bacteria > Pseudomonadati > Pseudomonadota > Gammaproteobacteria > Enterobacterales > Enterobacteriaceae > Enterobacter > Enterobacter cloacae complex sp. P42RS. Next base: position 35,248 of record NZ_JADBRK010000017.1, on the reverse strand, counting down.
AAGCTGTTCCTCGGGCGCTTCACGCTCCAGCTCGTCATGCTCTGTCAGGCTGAAAACGGCGTTGGCCAGCGCCTGCCAGTTCTTGCGGGGGCGAATCACTTCGATATCGCAGCCCACTTCGCCTTCATCGCTCATCAGCAGGGCGATATCATCACCGCTATGGCTCAGGTTGAACCACAGCGGGTCCCCCTTCGCAAAAGCCGGCTTCCCCTGCTCGCCGTAAATGATGTCGGGGAGCGGGTGAGGGGATAATGTTCTGGCGAGCAGCGTCCGGCCAGCCAGCCAGGAGGCCTGTCGTGCACCCTGAGGTGCCTTATCTGCAAGCGTTGACGCCAGCGGGTCCGCGCAAAGGGTGGAAATTTTTCCCAGTACAAACCGGTACATAGTTACGCCCAGCGTTTAATGATAATCGAGGTATTGATGCCGCCAAACGCGAAGTTATTGCTCTGCAGATACTCGCAGTCAATCTGACGGGCTTCTCCCATAATATAATCTAAAGCCCCGCATTGCTCATCCGGCTGCGTTAAATTGAGCGTCGGGGCAAACCAGCCTTCGCGCATCATCTGCAGGCTCATCCACGCTTCCAGGGCGCCGCAGGCCCCCAGCGTGTGGCCAAAATAGCTCTTCAGCGAGGAAACCGGCACGCTGTCACCGTAGATGGCGGCCGTGGCCTGGCTTTCGGCGATATCGCCGCGGTCGGTGGCGGTACCGTGCGCGGAGATATACCCCATATCCCGGGCGCTTAACCCCGCCATCGCCAGCGACTGCTCCATGCATATCTGCATGGTGTCACGCTGCGGCTGGGTGATATGGGCCGCGTCACAGTTGGTGGCAAAGCCCACGATCTCACCGTAGATGGTGGCCCCGCGCGCTCTGGCGTGCTCAAGCTCCTCCAGAATCAGGGTGCCTGCGCCTTCCCCAATCACCAGACCATCGCGCTGCGTATCGAACGGCGAGGGGGTGGTTTTGGGTTCGTCGTTGCGCTGGCTGGTGGCAAACAGCGTGTCAAACACCGCCGCTTCAGACGGACAAAGCTCTTCCGCCCCCCCCGCGACCATCACGGTCTGATACCCGTGGCGAATTGCCTCCCAGGCGTAGCCAATCGCCTGGCTGCCGGAGGTACAGGCGCTCGACGTTGGGATCACGCGGCCACGTAGTCCAAAGAACAGGCCGGTATTCACCGCGGTGGTGTGCGGCATCATCTGGACGTAGGTTGTCCCGGTGATGTTATTGGTGTGCTTTTCGGTAAGCATGGTCGCGAATTCGCTGACCGGGCCGGTGCTGCCTGTCGAAGAACCGTAGGCGATGCCGGTTTGCCCGTTGGTGAGCACCGCTTCGCCAATCAGCCCCGCCTGCTCCAGCGCCAGCTCTGTGGCGCGGGTAGACATCAGCGACACGCGGCCCATGGCGCGAATACGCTTGCGGGTATAGTGTTCCGGCAGCGCGAAATCGTCGATCGGCGCGCCCAGCAGGGTGTGCAGGCCATCATAAACCTGCCATTCCGGCATTTTACGCACGGCGTTTTCATACGCCAGCAGTCGGCTGGAAACGGACTGCCAGTTCTCGCCAAAGGCGGTGACGCCGCCCATGCCCGTAATCACCACGCGACGCGTCATAGCATTCCTCCGTTAATCGAAATGACCTGGCGGGTGACGTAGCCCGCGATATCCGACATCAGATAGCTTGCCAGCCCGGCGACCTCCTCAGCCTGGCCCATACGTTTCATTGGGATGATGGACATCGCTTCCTTCAGCGCGGCCTCCTCCATTTCAATCATGCCGGTATCAATCAGCCCTGGCGCAATGCAGTTCACGGTGATTTTTCGTTTTGCCAGTTCGATCGCCAGCGCTTTGGTGGCGCCGATAATGCCCGCTTTGGCCGCACTGTAGTTCACCTGGCCGCGGTTGCCCATCACGCCGGAGACGGAGGATAAGGTAATAATGCGCCCGCCCTGACGGGTGCCGATCATGGGCATAATGCAGGGGTGTATGACGTTATAAAAACTGTCGAGATTGGTGTGGATCACGCTGTCCCAGTCGTCTTCACTCAGTGCCGGAAAAGCGCCATCGCGGGTAATTCCGGCGTTGCTGACCACGCCATACCATGCGCCATGGGCATCAATTTCCTGCTCAAGCACTTCACGGCACTGCTCGCGGTTGCCTACGTCAAACGAGAGTAAACGGCCGCTGCCGCCCGCCTGCGTGATGGCGTCCAGCGTCTCCTGCGCGCCTGCGGCATCACGATGGTAATGCACGCCGACGGTGAACCCGTCAGCGGCAAGCTGGCGGGCGATGGCGCGACCAATGCCTTTGCTGGCCCCTGTGACCAGTACGGAACGACTCATGCTTGGGATCCCTGATTAAAAAGCGATGTTAATTCTTCTGCAGTCGGCTGGAAGGTATTGACCCGGCCCGTGGCCAGCGTCTCTTCACCTGCGCAAATCGTGCATTCAAAACTGCCGAAGCGTTCGTCCTGCATCAGCAGCTTAACGGTAATGTCCAGCGTTAAGCCTTTGGCGAAACGCCCGCTGGCGCAGACCAGCTCGCGCGCGCCGAGCACCATGCCCAGCGCGATATGTTCCTGCCCCTGCTGCTGACGATGCCAGCCCGACCAGACGCCAACGGTCTGCGCCATTAGCTCGAGCGCGTACCAGCCCGGCAGGTCGCCATTGGCATTGAGAAACGGCGCCAGCACGCTTTGCCTGTCAACCGCCACGCGGCAGACCGCCATGTCATCCGTCACATTTTCAACGGACCCCAGCAGCATCATGGGCGCATCGTGCGGCAAATAGGCTTCGGGTGATAGATAGCTCATGACGCTCTCCCCAGCAGAATGCTGGCGTTATTGCCGCCAAACGCGAACGAGTTAGACAAAATCACCGGCTTTTTCAGGGCGGTGCTCTGGTGCAGCAGGCCGCACGGCGCCAGCGTCTCGTCCGGAGCGTAGCGGGAAAAATCCTGCGGCGGCAAGGGCAGATCGCGCGTCAGGATAAGCCAGCTCAAAGCCGCTTCGGTAATGCCGGCAGCGCCCAGCGTGTGGCCGGTAAGGTGTTTGGTTGAACTGCACGGCACGCTTTCTCCGAAGAGATCGTGAACCACCTGTGATTCAATCTGATCGTTGAGCGGCGTGGCCGTGCCGTGCAGGTTGATGTAGCCGATGTCGTCCGGCTGCATGCCCGCTTCGCTGAGCGCCTGAGTGATAGCCCTTATCGCCCCGTCGCCCTGCGGATGCGGGGCGGAAATATGGTACGCATCGCTGGATTCGCCCGTGCCGAGCAGCGCCACGTCCGCGGGTTCCCGGCTTAATACCATCAGCGCCGCCGCTTCACCGATGGTGATCCCCCGGCGGTCCCGGCCAAACGGCTCGCAGAGCGTGGGGGAGAAGGATTCAAGACTGTTAAAGCCGTTCACGGGCATCCGGCTCAGGGTGTCTGCTCCGCCGACAATGGCGATATCTACCAGCCCGGCTTCGATCAGGCGTTTGCCGCCGATCATCGCCCGCGCGCTGGAGGAGCAGGCGGTGGAGATCGTATAAGCCGGGCCTTCAAGCTGCAGCCAGTTGGCGAGAAAGCGGGACGGATCGCCCAGCTCCTGCTGCGGATACTGCCAGCGCGTGCTGGTCTCGCCGTCGGTCATGAGACGCACGTGCTCATCGCCTTCATCCAGCCCGGAGGTGCTGGTTCCCAGCACCACGGCCACCCGGTCACGACCAACGCGGGCGATGGCCTCGTCAACGGCGGGCTGAATCTGCGCCAGCGCGGCCAGCAGCAGCTGGTTGTTGCGGGTGCGGTGTGCAGAGAAGGTGTCCGGGATGAGCGGCAGTTCGCCTTCCACCCCGCCCAGTACCGCTTCGGGCATTCCCTGCAGCCAGCCGGTCCGGGCGTGCATGCCCGGCGCCACGCCCGCAGCCAGGTTGGCGGCAATTTCATCAGGCGAGTTGCCCAGCGCGTTGACCATGCCAACAGCGGATATATAAATCATCTCAGTCACCCAGATATTGAATGGTGATGTGGTATTTGAATACGTGTTGCTCGATGCTGATCGGCTCGCGCTTGCCTTTGCGCTGGAGGTAGACAATCTCCGTCACCAGCTTGCCGCTGGCGTTACGCAGCTCGCGCCGATCGCCATTGTCCGTTAACGTCCAGCCCTTCGGCAACTGCGGCTGCCAGGCGCTAATCGGCCAGTGGCTGAGCATCACGTCGGCCAGCACCTGGCTGGCGGGCGGCAGCTGCGGCACGACGATCGACTGCTCGGTATGAATACCGCTCTCGTCGTACGTTGCCAGGAACAGGCGAATGCCCACGGAAGAGAGGCCGGCCAGCGTGACCTTATGCGCATCCGCGTTGAGCATCACCAGCAGGGACTGCGTTTGCCCGTTAAAGCTGCCGGTCAGCAGCTGCTGGGAGCTTACCGCCGGGCTGATGCCGGGCGGCGGCAGAGTGACTTTGGTGCCAGGCTGTAGCCAGGCCTGAGGCCGCGTCTCTTTGGTATCGGTCGAATGGCTGCAGCCTGCCAGCAGCAACACCGCGGCCAGCGCGACGGCGCGATAAACAGCGTTCATTTACGTTTTCTCTCTTTCTTATCCGGCATCGCCAGCGGTGCCAGCAGGAAGGCGGTGAAAATACCGCTCACCAGCACAATACCAAAGCTGCTGATAGCCTGGGTGGCGCTGAAGACGAGCATGCCCAGCGTCAGCAGGGTGGTCATCATGGCCAGGGTAATCGCCAGCATCGAAGTCAGCGGCGTACCGCGTGGGTTGCTGAAGAACAGCGTGTAGTTAATGCCAATGCCGAGCACCAGTACCAGCGCCAGCAGTGAAAACAGATTTACCGGGTGGCCCGTTGCGGCCAGCGCGGCCAGCCCGCAGCTCAGCGACAGTGCGGACGGCACCAGGCTTATCAGCCCTTTGCGCCAGCCGAGGCGCAGTATCGCCCCGCAGGCAATCACCGCCAGCGCCGCAAACAGTAGCCCCGTCAGCAGCGTGCGGTAGAGGGCAAACAGGCTGTCAAAGCTGCCCTTGCGGTCCACCCAGACGACGCCGTCATGGCGCGCGGCCAGCTCACCGAGCGCCGCGCTGTTTTTTGCGCCGTCCACCGGCACGAGCACGCCGCTTTCCCCGCCCGGCAGGGTCAGCCAGAGCAGACGCCAGCCCTCGCTGGCCGGACTTTCAAGCCACGCGTCCACGCTGACCGGCATGGCGTCCAGATTGGGGGAAACGGCGTTGAGCCCTGCGCTTTTCAGCACGTTCGTCACCGCAGGCGCGGCGTTCCGCAGCAGCGCAAGGTCGCTTTTCTGGCGGGCCAGCGAGTTCAGCGGCAGGGTGCGCCAGCGGGTGAGATCCCCCGCTTTTTGCGCCTCGGCCAGCGCGGGAGTAAAGGCTTCCAGCCGCTCCAGCGTTTGCTGGGGCGAAGCGCCGTGCACCACAAACCATTTCTGATCGACGCTTTGGCCGGTCAGGGCGGTAATGGTTTTCTCCTGCGCCAGAATATCTTTCGGCAGCGCCTGCAGCTGGGCGATGTCGTCGTCCACCTTCAGGGTGCTCATTCCCACGGCGGAGAGCAGCGCCAGCGCGACGGGCAGACCAACGGACAGTTTTTTACTGCGTCGCCAGGCGGCCAGCCAGCGCAACATCAGGACCATAAAGGGAACCGGGCGCACCGGCAAACCCCGGCACAGCCACGGATGCCAGAAAATCACCGTCAGGCAGGAGGCGCTCAGCCCCGTCGCGGCAAATACCGCCATCTGGCGGATCCCGGGGAAGGGGGCCAGCATCATAATCAGGTAGGCAGCGACGGTCGTCAGCAGCGCCAGCAGCAGCGCATTGCGCACTTTGGCCAGGCTTTGCCAGGGAGAGAGCTCAGCGCCGTGCACCATCCGTTCGGTCAGGTAGTAAAGCGTATAGTCGGCCGAAATACCGATGATGCTCATGCTCATCACCAGCGTCATCAGGTGCAGTTCGCCAAAGAGCAGCAGCGTCACCACCGTGCCCGCCAGCGCGCCGATGGCAATGGAGAGCACGCTCAGCAGCAGCGGGCGCAGAGAGCGGAACACCGCCACGATCAGCAGGAACACCCCAAGCAGGGTGGCGATGCCCAGCGTTGAGACGTCGCGTTTAGCCTGCTGGCTGGCATAATCGCTGTAGAACACCGTCCCGCGCGAAAGCAGCTGCGCCTGCGGGTAACGCGCTTTCAGCGTCTGTTGCAGTGCGTTAAGCGTCGTCACGAGCCGGTGGGTCTGCTGCATATCAAATGATGAGCCCGCCAGTTCGCCGTGCAGCAGATACCAGTAGTTTCCCGCTTCATCTTGCGTGACCAGCCAGCCGTCCATCAGCCGCAGCTTCTGGCCGTTTTGCGCCAGGGCGAGCTGCGAGCCGCGCATCAGCATCAGCGGATCGTTTTGCAGCTCTTTACCGCTGACGCCGGAGAAGGCGGAGTAGAGCTGGGATAAAATCCACTGCGCCTGCGCTTCTCCGCCGTTTTGCAGGCGGGCACGGGTGGCCGGATCAATCAGCCCGTTGCGGTGCTGCCAGAAGAACTCTCCCCAGGCCTTTTGCCCGGCGGCGTCCATCGGGCCTTTGACCTCGCGGAGCGCGTCGCTGCTGTGCAGCAGTTCAAGCCACTGCTGCGCCACGCGCGGATCGGGTTCTTTGCCGGGGCTGACCAGCCAGACCAGCTGGCGGTCGAGACGCTGCATAAACCCGTCGTTGAGCGCCGGAGGGATCGCCCCCAGCGTCTGCTTCGGCAGCATGGCCAGCACGCTGCTGTTCAGCCGCGCGCCGGGCAGCAGCGACAGCAGCACGCCCAGCATAACCAGACATACCGTGGCCCACAGCAGCGCCGGGCGCAGGGATTTACGGTGCGGCAAAGCGTTGGCGTTCGTCATCGGTCAGGCTGGCGGGCGTCAATTGGTGGTTTGAAAGGGCGATATCGGTACGGTCGCCCTGCCTGTCGTTCAGGCGGATCGTCTCAAGATAGGTCGCGCCGCCCAGATCGAGGGTGGCGAAAATCTTGTCCAGCGGCGTCGTTTTTGGGGTAAGCACCAGCGACCAGCGGCCCGCGCCCAGGTCTTTAAAATCGATGCGGAAGTTCTCTTCCAGCACCTTGCGGTCGGCCTGGAACAGGGCCCGCAGCAGGTGGTTGAACTGGAACATCTGCGGATTATTGTCGGCGGTGATGGTCTGCGGCGGCTGGCCGTTGATCGCCTGAACCATCCGCTTGTCGTCCAGCAGCAGCGTCATCGGAAACGGCGCTTTTTGATCCCACAGCAGGCCGCTGTCGCGGGCGATCAGCATCTCGCCCTGCGAGCGCAGCGGCTGCGGCATATCTTTTATCGTGCGGACCTGTTCGAAGTGCGCGCGCACCACGGGCTGCTCGGTGAAACGCTGCTGCAGTTCATCCAGCGTCACGGCGCTGACCAGCGGGCTGACGATCAGCGCCAGCAAAGGCAACCATTTCATGGCGTGACTCCCATACGTTCAAACAGTACTGCCGGACTGACAAAGCACATTTCGCGGGTGGCTTCTTCCACCGCCACCTGGATGGTGTAGCCGGTGGTGGTGCGTTTGCCGGTTTGCGCATCGAAAATTTGATAGGCAATGCGCAGGCGGTTTTCATACTCTTCAATCTGCGCGCGAACGCGAATGCGCTGCTCAAAGGTCACCGCATCGCGGTATTTCACCCGCGTGTCGACAACGGGCCAGACGTAGCCGGAGGCTTTCATCTGGCGATAGCCATAGTCAAACTGATTGAGCAGCGCCTCGCGGGCGATCTCAAAGTAGCGGAAATAGTTGCCGTGCCAGACCACGCCCATCATATCGACGTCGTGGAACGGAACGGTGATCTCAACTTCAGTCGTAAAGCGGGGATCGGTCAGCACCCTTTACTCCTTCTCTCGGGACTCTGGCAGATGCCAGAAATCGAAAAAATTAAACCAGTCGAGCGGCGACATCAGGGCGTAATGCTCCAGCCGCTGCGCGTAGCGATCGACGGTAGCCTGCAGCGCCTGCTGGCGTTCCCCGCGCGGCAGGATCAGCGGGTCGGCAAACGGCTCGCTGTGAAGGACGAGCTTCCCCTGCTGGCGCAGGGCGAAAATCAACACCACCGGACAGCGCAGGATGGAGGCCAGGATAAACGGCCCCTGAGGGAACGGTGCGGGCTGGCCCATAAACTGGCTCCAGATCACCCGCCACTCGCCGCCACGCTGCGGGTTGACGGCGATGCGGTCACCCACGATCGCGACCCATTCTCCGCGCTCAAGCTTCTCTTTGATGGCAATGGCGGTGTCCGGGCCGATGTCGGTGACCGACATCAAATTCACGCCGGCCTGGGGCGCCATTTCGCTCATAATTTGCTTAAAACGCCGGGCGTTCTCGCTGAAGACCAGGGCGTTGATGGTTTTGCTGCCGTCCAGCTGGGCCATCGCCCGGCAGGCTTCTACGTCGCCAAGATGCGAGGCCAGCAGCAGCTTGCCCTGCGGCGCCGCGATATTAAGCGTTTCGCTCGCGCCGGGAGCAAAGACCACGTCGCGCTTAAACTTCAGCTCGCCGCGCCAGCTGGCGACTTTGTCCAGCATCGCGTTGCCGAAGCGCATGAAATGGAAAAAGCTGTTGAGATGTGCTGGAACAGGCATGTTCCGCTGCATCAGCACCTGCTTCACGCGTGCAATCCACTGCCGCGAAGCCTGCCGCGCCGGACGCGCGATCAGCCAGTAGACGCCGATCACCGGCCACAGCAGCACGGTAAACGCCCGCCGCCCCAGCAGCTGCCAGACGCGCAGCATCAGGCGCATGCCCCACAGGCCTTTAACCTCGTCCTGCTGCGCCCAGTGTTGGCCGCGTCGACGGAAGAGCAGGCCGGGAATGCGCGGAAGCATGCCGAAGAACAGCCGGGTATGCATCAGGGAGATCCGCACGTTATCTTTCAACGCGTCGAAGTGGGACAACCCGTCCTGCGGATAGGTCACGCGGGTGGGCAGAAAGACGCTGGTGTTACCCTGCCAGTAGAGACGGACCATCACTTCGGTGTCAAAGTCCATCCGTTTACCGAGCGTTTCACGCGCGGCGAGCCGCAGCGTGGGCGAGACCGGGTAGACCCGAAAGCCGCACATGCTGTCTTTAAGCTGCAGGGATAAGGTCTCAATCCATACCCAGACGTGGGTGACCCAGCGCCCGTAGAGCCGCGAGCGCGGGATGGAATCATCGTAAACGGGCTGGCCGGAAATCAGCGCGTCCGGGTGGCGCTCCGCCAGCGCCAGCATTTTCGGAATATCTTCGATGGCGTGCTGGCCGTCCGCGTCCACCTGCAGGGCGTGGGTATAGCCCGCACGCGCGCACTCCTCCAGCCCCCTGATGACCGCGGCACCTTTGCCGGCGTTTTGCGCCAGACGGACCAGCGTCATCTGCGGCAGCTCCGCCGCCAGCCGCTCAAGCTCCTGGCGTGTGGCGGCTTCGCTGCCGTCATCCACCACCAGGCACGGCAGGCCAAACGGCGAGAGGCGCGACAGCACGCTGGCCATCGTGGCGCCGTGGTTGTAGCACGGGATCAGCACGCAGGGGCGAAAGATTACTGACATAGACGAATTTTCCCGCTGCTGGCGGTATGGCGTTCAGCTCCGTCATGACGCAGGTAGCTGAAGGTCAGCAGTTTGCGCCCGGCATGCCACTCAAGCACCAGCGTCACCGTGGTTTCCGGCAGCAGAGGCGCCTGGAACTTCACGTTTTGAATGCTGTGAAAGCGGTAGCCCGGTGCCAGTAAGGTCGTTGCGTAGTGCATCACCCAGTCAAGCTGCGCAACGCCGGGCAGCAGCGGCTGTACGGCAAAATGGCCCTGAAACCAGAACAGAGAGGCGTCGAGATGCAACACGATCTCCAGCTTCTCCGGCTGTGCCTGATGGCGCTCGATTTCATGAATTTTCATGAAATAACTCCTCTAACTGCGCATAGACACGCTTGTTCATACTGTTTACCGGCATCTCATCGACAATGCGCCAGTAGCGTGGAACGGCGACCGGCTCAAGCCACGGCAGCAGGGCGCGTCGCCAGGCGAACTCCTGCGCTTTTTTATCCTGCAGATGCCAGCGCTGACGAACCACCTCATCCAGCACCAGCAGGACGCCAATCCCCTGACGGCCCCCGCGCGTAACCGGCAGCGCAGCCGCCTCGCAAACGCCGTCGAGCTCCAGCAGGCGACGCTCAATCTCGTTAAGCGAGATGCGCTTTTCTTCAATTTTGACCACCCGCCCGCGACGACCGGCGATGCTAAACAGCCCCGCACTGTCGAAGTGGAGGATATCGTCCAGCTGGAGTCCTTCAGCCTCATGGATAAGCGGCGAAGTGACGCGGCAGGCGTCATCTTCATGATGGAAGTTTACGCCGGGGAAGGGTAGCCACGGCAGGTTATCTTCCACGCGATGGCGCCAGGCGAGGATCCCGGTTTCGGTGCTGCCATAAATTTCGTCCGGCCAGATGTTAAGCCAGCCAACCGTGGTGGAGACGTCACGCCAGGGCAGCATTCCGCCCGCGGAAATCAGCATCCTGACGGGCGGCGCGGCCAGTTCGGTATCCAGGCGCTTCAGGAACGCCGGGCTGCTGATGAACAGGTAATGCCGGTCATGAGGAAGGGCGGCCAGCTGCTCTGCGTAGTAGAGCATCGCGGCATGCAGCGGCAGGCCCATCGCCATCGGCAGTACGATGCGAAATGTCAGGCCATAGAGATGTTGCGGGACGACGGAGGCCACAACGCTACAGCCAGCCAGACGTTCACCGAAGCGGTCAGCCAGCAGGCGGGCTTCGCGATCCAGGCTGACGATGTGCTTAACCACCCGGCGCGGCGTTCCCGTGGAGCCGGAGGTGAACAGCTCGACGAAGCGGTTTTCGTTAATCTCCGGCAGGGGTACCCAGCGGGCGATCGTCTGGTGGCGGGAGGCTACCACAATCAGCTGCCCGTCAATATCGAGGGACCGATCGCTCAGGACGCCGCTAAACAGCGGCTGCTGCTCCTCAAGCAGCGAAACGCGGCTATGGCCGGGAATGACCGGCGTTTTACCGGCATGCAGCGAGGCCAGCAGCGCAACGATAAACAGATAGCTGTTTTCAAAGCACAGCGCCCAGCGCTCGCCTTCCTGCTGACGCAGGGTGTCGACCAGTAACGTCACGTCGTGGCGCAGCTGGCCCAGCGTCCAGGTACGATCGTCGAGCCAGGCGACGGGCGTGTCGTCAGGGCGGGGCGCGTTTAACCACTGGCCCAGCGGAAGGGGGTTATTCATTGTGCATCTCTTTTTTTATCACCCGCTGGCGCACCAGCCACTCTGCCGCCATCAGCGTCCCCATCAGGATGTAAGCCACCATACCGTTCCACAGCGTCCACAGATGCATGTCGCCGTGCAGGACGGTATACAGCGCCATCGCCCCGTTGCCGATGAAAAATCCGCACCAGACGAGGGTCACCCTGCGGGTATAGCGCACGCCCTCCGGCGGCAAATTGGGCTCTCGCAGGCGCGCCAGGCGTTCGACCAGCGGCATCGCTGTCCAGAGCGAACCGCCGAAGACGGCCAGCATTACAAGATTAACGACCACAGGGTAAAACAGCAGCCACTGGTGGGTTTTCAGCAGATAGCTTGCCGCGCAGAGCGCGATCCCCGCCAGCGCCACGCACTGCACCACATACCGCATCGGGCCGGTGTTACGCCGCGCCTGACGCAGCCGCAGCAGCAACAGCAGCGCCATCACCGGCAGCAGCCACGGCAGGCTGTTATGCGTCAGCCCAAATCCAATCAGGAAGGGCCACGCCAGCAGCATCAGCCCCGTCAGAAGTGGGATGACCGGGAGCGTCCGTCCACCACGCACGGTGTCTTACTCTTCGCGCAGCAGCTGTTCGACGGCGTCTACCACATCCTGAACGGTACGAACCGATTTGAAGGTTTCCGGCTTGATTTTCTTACCGGTTTTCTTCTGCAGATGGACAATCATGTCCACCGCGTCAATGCTGTCCAGCTCCAGGTCTTCGTAAAGACGGGCTTCGGGCGTAATGTCCTGCGGGTCGATTTCAAAGAGTTTGGTCAGAAGGCCGCAGACTTCCTGATAAATGGTTTCTTGTTCGGTCATAGTTCACATCTCAGGCGCGTTGGGCGTGGATAAAGGACGCCAGGGTGGCGACGGAAAAGAAGTGCTGGCGCATCTCTTCGCTTTCGGCAGAAAGCACCACGCCATACTGGTTTTTCACCGCCAGACCCAGCTCCAGCGCGTCGATAGAGTCGAGACCCAGCCCGTCGCCAAACAGCGCGGCATCGGTATCAATATCCTCTGCGGTAAGCTCGTCCAGATTCAGCGTGGTGATAATGAGATTCTTAATTTCAAGATAAAGCGCTTGCATCATTAATTCCTGACAAAGATTGAAGGCCTGATGTTAATCGATGCTGCAGGTGCCGGTTTAACTGCCTTGCCGCCAGTGCCGGTTCTTGTTGCCTTGCATCGTAAAATTCGTCGATGTTCACGCGATCGCGCACATCGACGGTAAAGACAGGTTTTGCGGGCGGTACATCATACCAGCGGCATTTTTTATCCAGCAGGTGCTCGCTGCAGTGGATGAGTACGATCCGCAGATCGCTGCGGCAGCGCACGGCGATATTTGCCGCGCCGCGCTGGAGGGACATTGCCTCACCCGGGCGGGTACGCGTCCCTTCCGGGAAGATTAACAGCGTGTCGCCCTGGGCCAGACGCTGCTGGCTGGCGGCGAGCAGAGGCTCGGCCTCGCTGTTAATCAGATAATCCGCCGCGCGGATAACGCCGCTGACAAACGGATTGCGCAGCAGCGCGCTTTTCACCAGACAGTCGGTTTCGGGCATTACCGACGCCAGAATCACGTAGTCAATTAACGTAGGGTGGTTAGCCACCACCAGGCAGCCCCGATCGCCGCGCAGGGCATCAAGATTGTGGATGCGATAGTCCAGCACCCCGGTGCCGCGGGCAACGGTTAAGAAGAAGCGGAAGCTGGCCGCGACGCTGCGGCGCGCCAGGCGACGGCGTTTGGCGCGATCGCGCTGGGCAATCAGCAGCAGGTTGAACCAGACCAGCGACAGCAGCAGCCCGCCCGCGCCAAACAGCACGAAGCAGAATCCGGTCATGACCAGACGCCATAGCCAGTTGATCCGGGCGGTCAGGCGGTTCATTGGCGCGCCCACTGCCACAGCAAACGTTCGCCGGGCACCACAAACTGTTGTTCCTCACGGAGATAGCGTTGCAGGAACATCAGGCTTTGCGGCAGGGCGGCTTCCTCACCCGTGCTGCCGCTGCGGGTTTCGCACTGCCATTCGCTGCCGGCTTCAATCACCAGCGCCACCGCGTACGGCCAGGTAGGCATCTGCGGCGGTAACGCCGGATGGTAAAATTCCGGCAGCGCGCCGTCAAAATCCACCAGCAGGACGCGGGAGTAGCCCGCATGCAGCAGGCTCAGCACTTCACACAGGGCCTGCTGGAAGGTGTCCAGCCCGGCGGAAATGGATGACGAGACAACAGGCTGGCGAGCGGCGATCGTGAGATTGCCCACCGCGGAATTGTGCACGGACATGGCGAAGTCGGTAGGCGAGACGGCCTGCCCGGTCGCCAGCGTATGCAGAATACGGTAATTGCGCTCCAGCTCGCCGTGGCGGCTGGAATAGACGACGGCGTCTATGGCGTGGCTTTGCAGCATGGCAAGACCAATATCCACCGCCAGCTTACTGCCTGAGTTAAGGCGGCGCGCGGTCATCATGGGTAACGCGGTCAGGCGGGGTAGAGGAGCCGTCGGGTCGATGGTCGACTGCAGGCGCGACCACGCCTGCCACTCTGCGGCATCGCTTAGTCCTGGCGCTCTTGCCTGCCAGTCAATAATGTTCAGTGAAAATTTCATCTACGCGCGTCCGCGGAATACCGTATTCAAAGGGCAGCCAGGCTGCGCTATTGTTCACGTTTGGTGCAAATTAACAGGGTATGACCTACCCCAAGGTTATCCAGCCGCTGTGCTATGCTGAAGCCCGCCCTTTCCAGGTAGTGATAAAACTTCTCTACGCTGTAAAACCGGCTATTGCCATTCGCCATACAGGTGAAATAGAGCGAGGTGGCATTCAGGCTGAAAGCCGCCGCTTCATATTTCTGAGCATCCCAGAAAAGCTCCATGATGCATAACCGTGCGCCAGGCTTCATGACCTCTGCGACGCGCGTCAGCATGGCGACAATCTGATCCGGAGAGAAACAGTCGAGGAACTGGCTCATCCACCAGACGTCGGCATCTCCCGGCAATGCCGACGGACTAAGCATATCGACAGCATGGAATCCAATACGATGAGAAAAACCTGCTTTTTCGATGTTTTCCTGCGCCAGCGCTATCTGTTGCGGGAGATCGAGGATCGTCACGGCAACATTGTCGTCATAGCGGCAGCAGCGTAACGACCATTTACCTGTATTTCCGCCCACATCGTACAATTTTGTCGGCGAGCTTGCGAATATATATGGCAACGCAGCGTCAAAAGCGGCGTCGGAATAGTAATGATCGAAGGCAAACCAGCTCTCTTTTGCCGGGGCAGGAAGCTGGGATAAAGCCGGATAGATGGTTGGCCAGTCGCCAAACACGGATAATCCAGTCGGTTTTTCTTTCTGCAGGGCATCGGCCAGATGAAATAACCCCTGGTAACAGACGTCCTGCGTGAAATCCATATTAACGCGGGTCATGGTATCGTGGAGTAAGAAATGGCCCACTTTCGCCAGGAAATAACGACCTTCTTTATAAGTAATTATCCGCCCGCTTAATCCCATGTCTAACAATACGCTGACGGCATAACTGCTCAGGGTACTGTTTTCGGTTATTTCGTCGAGGCTCGCCCCCTTATTACCCTGTTTATCGAGCCAGGCGAGAACGCCCGAGTTACGCAGACAAAGCGCGGTCTGAAATAACATCGGCGCAAAAGCGATGCGTTGCGCTTCGGTAATGGCATCCAGCGCGCTGAGCGTGTCCTTTTCGTACATTGTTGCGTAACCTTTCAGGGTAAGAAATGAGGTTATCGGGCCATGTCCGGCCCGACTTTAGAAAAATATTACAGCGCGGCACCCGCAGAAAGGTTCAGCTGAATATCATGGTCGAGGTTGTTCACCCAGCGGTTATAATTTTTGTGAATTTTACCGTCTGCCGCTTTCAGGTTCAGGCTGCTTTCGTAATTAATTGAATAACTTGTCGCAGAGTAGGGAATACGCACCTGGACCGAGTGATCGCGTGCCTGCAGACGGCCCTTAATCACGCCCGGGCCCGCTTCCGTCATGATCCAGTCACGCTTCTGGCCTGCTTTCAAAATGGCTGTTTTCACCTGATCGGCAGTATGACCCGCGCTCACGACAGAGTGAACCTGAGCAATAGGGGCGGTACGCGCACAGCCAGCCAGTGCGCCAACGAATACGGCGGCAGTGCACCATTTAACGAGCTTTTTCATCAACAACTCCATATCAATAATAACAATTAAAGGTAGTGTTTTTTACAAATAAGCATCACCAGGCTTAGGGATTAAGTCAGGTGTGTTTTAATCAATATTAATGTTTACATTACGTCGTCGCTAAGGCGGGGTATAATATCACGCAAAATAATTAATCATTCCGTTTTTTTTAATTTGCTTTAAGGGGGGGGTTGCATTTAAGCGAAATCTGGGTGAGTTGATAAAAAAACGGAAGGAATAAGCCTTAACGCAAATAAAAATACCGCGACGGTGAGCGTCGCGGTATTTGACGGTATAAACCCGTTTACACAGACAGATACGTTACCCCGGCAACCGGCTTTTCGGCCGCCCCGGCCCAAGCAGGATCGCCAGCTTGCTGCCCCCTTTGGTGGTTTCCATCCAGATTTTACATACGCTGGTCAGCGGGACCGACAGCAGCATGCCGACAGGGCCCAGCAGCCATCCCCAAATCAGCAAGGATAAAAACACCACCAGCGTCGACATGCCCAGCCGGTGCCCCATCATGCGCGGTTCAAGAATGTTACCCAGCACCATATGCACGACGAGGAACAGCGCTCCGACCAGCATACATTCGTAGAAACCGTTAAACAGAAACGCCTGAATCATCGGCGGCACGGCGGAAAGCACCGCGCCAATATTCGGCACGTAGTTCAGCAGAAACGCCAGCACCCCCCACATCAGCGCGAACTGGACGTCCATCAGCATCAGCCCCAGCCAGACAATAATCCCGGTCCAGACGCTTAGCAGCGTTTTCAGCGCCAGATATTTGGAGACGCCCTTTAAGGCGCGGTGTAGGCCGGCAATGTGTATTTGCGGGTTATTTAAAGCAAAGCGCAGCTTATACGGAACATGGCGCACTTCGAACAGCATAAATACCACCGTCATGACCAGCAGCAAAATGCTGGCCATCGCGCCGGAAAGACCGGTCATCAGCGTGGTGGCGTAGGTCATGACCTTCTCGGAATCCATCCTGCGCAGCATCCGTTCTGGCGAAATATGCAGGTTAAGAAAGGGCATCATCTCCTGCAGCGCGACGATTTTACGCGTCAGCTCTTTATTGTACTGCGGCAACATGGTGGAGAATTCGCTCAGCGATGCCGCCAGTACGCCGAAGAGCGCCGTCAGGCCAATCAGCATCACGATAACCACGATGGTGATGGCCACCGGGCGGCTCACGCCCCGGCGTAAAAACCAGGTCACCAGCGGATTGAGGACAATAGCAAAAAAGAGCGCCAGCAGGAGCTGGACGATAATGTCAGCGGCAGCATGTATACCCGCAAGGATAACCACCAGACAGGCGAGTTTTAATAAGATGTGGAGTCCTGCTTTATCAGGCTGGGGAGCTAACATGCGTGTTCCTTAGTAAGATGACCCGATAAGTGTAGTGCCTTAGGGCCGCTTCGTCTGGCACCGATAATCTGAAAGTCGGGGCTGATTTTCTTATTGCTCCGTGGTAATAGTGAAACACTGTTGCAAAAAATTCAGGTAGAACCCCATGCCAGAACCTGCCGCCGAACCGGCGCTGAGCGGATTGCGCCTCAATCTGCGC
This sequence comes from Enterobacter cloacae complex sp. P42RS, assembly GCF_014930595.1. Taxonomy (NCBI): domain Bacteria; kingdom Pseudomonadati; phylum Pseudomonadota; class Gammaproteobacteria; order Enterobacterales; family Enterobacteriaceae; genus Enterobacter; species Enterobacter cloacae complex sp. P42RS. The sequence goes on along the minus strand of NZ_JADBRK010000017.1, from coordinate 18,226 downwards.
ATTGTTTCCGTCGTTATCTTCAACTTTGCCAGCTATTTAACGATCGGCCTGCCGCTGGCGGTTCTGCCGGGCTACGTCCATGACGTGATGGGTTTTAGCGCGTTCTGGGCGGGGCTGGTCATCAGCCTGCAGTATTTCGCCACGCTCCTTAGCCGCCCGCACGCCGGGCGCTACGCCGACCTGTTCGGTCCCAAAAGCATTGTGGTAGTGGGATTGTGCGGCTGTTTCCTCAGTGGTCTGAGCTACCTGCTGGCTGCCGCTACCAGCCACTGGCCGCTGGTCAGCCTGGCGCTGCTTTGCCTGGGCCGCGTCATTCTCGGGATTGGGCAAAGCCTGGCAGGAACCGGCTCGACGCTATGGGGTGTGGGGGTTGTCGGTGCACCACACATTGGCCGGGTTATCTCGTGGAACGGGATCGTCACCTACGGGGCGATGGCGCTCGGCGCGCCGCTTGGCGTGGCCTGTTACGCCTTTGGCGGTCTGTATGGACTGTCGCTGACCATTATAGCGGTCGCGCTTGTGGCGATACTGTTTGCGCTGCCGCGCCCGAAGGTGAAGGCCAGCAAGGGCAAGCCGCTGCCGTTTCGGGCCGTGCTGGGGCGCGTCTGGCCGTACGGCATGGCGCTGGCCCTGGCGACCACCGGCTTCGGCGTCATTGCGACCTTCATTACCCTGTTTTATGACGCCAAAGGCTGGGAGGGCGCGGCCTTTGCGTTAACCCTCTTCAGCGGTGCGTTTGTTGGCGCACGCCTGCTTTTCCCGAACGGTATCAACCGTCTGGGTGGGCTGAACGTGGCGATGATCTGCTTTACGGTAGAGATTGTCGGGCTGCTGTTAACCGGCATCGCCAGCGCGCCCTGGATGGCGAAAATTGGCGTATTCCTGGCGGGAGCCGGTTTCTCGCTGGTCTTCCCGGCGCTGGGCGTGGTGGCGGTTAAAGCGGTGCCGCAGCAGAACCAGGGGGCGGCGCTGGCGACCTATACGGTATTTATGGATATGTCTTTAGGCATAACCGGGCCGCTGGCGGGGCTGGTGATGGCCTGGGCGGGGGTACCGGTGATCTATCTTGCCGCGGCGGGTCTGGTGATAATTGCCCTGCTGCTGACGTGGCGGCTAAAAAAATGGCCCCCGGTGCAGGCACCGGAGGCCACGTCATCGTCGTGAAGGGTTACTGGATCACGATGGTGTTAATGATGTTTTCAGCAGCCGTCTGCGCTTTCTGCTGATCTTCCGCTGGCAGGGTGATCTGCAGGGTCAGCAGTTTGTTATCAACCTTGCCCAGCACCACAGAAGACCAGGCGGTCTGGCCTTTTGCGGAGATGATGCTGTCCAGCTGCTGCAGCTTATGGCCTTTCAGCTCGATGGATTTATTGGTTACCACCTGCAGCTGCGGATCGCGGCCGCGCTGCTGGTCTTCCAGACGTTTGGACAGGACGGCCAGGTCTTCGCTGGTGTCGTCGCCCACAATCACAATGACCGCTTTCTGGCCGGTTGCGTCGGAGTAAACATGCATGTTATTCGCCTGGGTGCCCAGCTTGCCGCTCTGGTCAGTCATATCGGCTGGCAGAGAGAAACTGAGTTTGCCATCCATCAGATTCACCGGCTGACCGGTCGCGTTGCTTTCTGCGGATGCGCCCTGAGCAGGCGTTTTCGTGTCGCTGTTATCACAGGCTGCAAGACCCACAACCAGCAGGCCAATCCCGACATATTTAACCAGATTGCGCATTGACTTCTTCCTTTCGATAAACGGCCATAGCGGCTCATTCACCCATCTTATCACAACTGATAAAGCGAACCCTTAACCAGCCTGCAATGCCGTGATTTCAGATTTATCTGCCAGCCTTTTCAGCAGCATATTCAGCAGCACGCCGTACATCGGCAGGAAGAAAACAATGCTGATGAGCACCTTGAAGCAGTAGTCCACCAGCGCGATCTCCATCCAGTGCTCGGCCATAAAGGCATCCGGGCTGCGCCAGAAGGCGATGAAGAAGAAGGCCAGCGTATCGCTTACGTTGCCGAACAGCGTGGACGCGGTCGGCGCCATCCACCAGCGGTGATTCTGACGCAGGCGGTTAAACACGTGCACGTCGAGGATCTGCCCCAGCGCGTAGGCCATAAAGCTTGCCGCGGCGATACGGGCGACAAACAGGTTGAAGTGTGTCAGCGCCTCAAAGCCCTGCCAGCTTCCCATGTAAAACAGGGAAGAGATCACGTACGAGATGAACAGTGCCGGAAGCATGACCGCAAAGATAATGCGGCGAGCCAGCGGTGCGCCGAAGATACGCACGGTCAGATCGGTGGCGAGGAAAATAAACGGAAAGCTGAACGCGCCCCAGGTGGTATGAAAACCAAAAATGGAGATCGGGAGCTGCACCAGGTAGTTGCTGGAGGTGATCACCAGCAAATGGAAAAGCGAAAGCCAGAACAACGCTTTTACGCGCTGTGATTCAGAGAACTGCGTCATATTGTGACCTTTTTATACGTTGGGGTGAGGGAACCCAATAAAAACCGCAGCATGATACTGCTTTGGCTGGACATTGCAATGGTTAGTTTTTGCGCAATCGTTAACCTGGTTTGCATTGCCCGCGCCGGGGCGTAAACTACTGCCGTTTTTATCTGACCGAGAAGATCATGACCGACCTGTTTTCCAGCCCAGACCACACCCTTGATGCCCAGGGCCTTCGCTGCCCGGAGCCGGTAATGATGGTACGTAAGACCGTGCGTAACATGCAGACCGGTGAAACGCTGCTGATTATTGCCGACGATCCGGCCACCACGCGCGATATTCCCGGTTTTTGTACCTTTATGGAGCATGAGCTGGTGGCGCAGCAGACGGAAACGCTGCCGTACCGGTATTTGATTCGTAAGGGTTAGGAGGGCTGTCCTCTGCGGCCTGATGCCCTCACTCCGGCCCTCTCCCACGGGGAGAGGGAGAAAGTCATCCTTTCATCCACGCCCTGATCCCGTCCAGGAACATCTGCGTCGCCATCATTACCAGAATCAGCCCCATCAGACGCTCCAGCGCGTTCACCCCTTTCTCACCCAGCAGGCGCAGGAACAGCGACGACTGCAGCAGGATAATAAACGTTCCGCCCCAGGCAATCAGCAGGGCAATGACCAGATGGCTCATTTGATTCGGATACTGATGCGACAGCAGCATCAGCGTCGCCAGAATGGTTGGCCCCGCGACGAGGGGAATCGCCAGCGGCACAATAAACGGCTCTTCGCCCGCGGGCAGGCCGCTGCTGCTGCCTTCGGCGCTCGGGAAGATCATCTTAATGGCAATCAGGAACAGAATAATCCCGCCGGAAATGGAGACCGTTTCGGCGCGCAGGTTCAGGAACGCGAGGATTTTTTCACCGGCAAACAGGAAGATAAACATCACCAGCAGGGCAATAAGCAGCTCGCGGATCATGATCGCCCGGCGGCGCTTCGGCTCGGTGTGCTTCAGCACCGACATGAAGATGGGCAGGTTGCCCAGTGGATCCATTATCAGGATCAATAAAACCGCTGCTGAAATGATTTCACTCATGTAAATTATCCCTGAAACTCTCTATGGTTATTATGATAATTAGCTGTATTTCTGATTGCCGGGCAATCATCGATTAATTTCGCTTGCGACTTTGGCAGCATTTTGTAATGTGAAGCATATCCCAGTTCAATACTGGCTTGCACAATCAGCACACACCCTCAGCAGGAAAAAAATGCTATGAAAAACGTTGGTTTCATCGGCTGGCGCGGTATGGTCGGCTCTGTACTCATGCAACGCATGGTTGAAGAGCGCGATTTCGACGCTATCCGCCCGGTTTTCTTCTCCACTTCCCAGCTCGGCCAGGCTGCTCCGTCCTTTGGGGGTACCACAGGCACGTTGCAGGACGCTTACGATCTGGAAGCGCTGAAGGCACTCGACATTATTGTGACCTGCCAGGGCGGCGATTATACCAACGAAATCTATCCAAAGCTGCGTGAAAGCGGCTGGCAGGGCTACTGGATTGACGCGGCCTCTTCACTGCGCATGAAAGACGATGCCATCATTATTCTCGACCCGGTTAACCAGGACGTCATCACCGACGGCCTGAACAACGGCGTGAAAACCTTTGTTGGCGGTAACTGCACCGTCAGCCTGATGCTGATGTCACTCGGCGGCCTGTTCGCGCAGGACCTGGTGGAGTGGGTCTCCGTGGCGACCTACCAGGCCGCGTCCGGCGGCGGCGCGCGCCACATGCGCGAGCTGCTGACCCAGATGGGCCAGCTGCATCAAAGCGTCGCGACCGAGCTGGCAAACCCGGCGTCCGCCATCCTCGACATCGAGCGCAAAGTCACTCAGCTGACCCGCAGCGGCGAGCTGCCGGTGGATAACTTTGGCGTACCGCTGGCCGGTGGCCTGATCCCGTGGATCGACAAACAGCTGGATAACGGCCAGACCCGCGAAGAGTGGAAGGGCCAGGCGGAGACCAACAAAATTCTCGCCACCGCGAATACCATTCCGGTTGACGGCCTGTGCGTGCGTATCGGCGCGCTGCGCTGCCACAGCCAGGCCTTCACCATTAAACTGAAAAAAGATGTGTCTATTCCGACCGTGGAAGAGCTGCTGGCCGCGCACAACCCGTGGGCGAAAGTGGTACCAAACGATCGCGATATAACCATGCGTGAACTGACCCCGGCTGCCGTTACCGGCACGCTGACCACGCCGGTTGGCCGCCTGCGCAAGCTGAACATGGGGCCGGAGTATCTCTCCGCATTCACCGTCGGCGACCAGCTGTTGTGGGGTGCCGCCGAGCCGCTGCGCCGCATGCTGCGCCAGCTGGCGTAATAATTTGTTAAACACAGGGGGTGATTGTCACCCCCTTTTTTTGCGTACTACATGGAGTAAAACGCAGATGTCTTATTTTTTATCAGGAGGAACCACGACGTTGGCTATGCTTTAAGGAAGATTTATTTCTCACCTGAGGGTAGGGCGGAGCAGAGAGGATCAACTGCACCGTTTAGGTCACATTAAAAGTCGTCCCGGAGCGCGTAAAAAGGGCGACATAAAAAAACAGGATGAATACCATGTCCGATCGTATTTCGAGAGACGTGATTAATGCGCTTATTGCGGGTCATTTTGCCGACCCCTTTTCTGTGCTAGGGATGCACCGTACAGAGGCCGGACTGGAAGTTCGGGCGCTGTTGCCGGATGCGACAGAAGTGTGGGTTATCGAACCCAAAACCGGCCGCAAGGTGGGTAATCTGGAATGCCTCGACTCGCGCGGCTTCTTCTCGGGCGTCATGCCCCGCCGTAAAAACCCCTTTCGCTATCAGCTCGCCGTTATCTGGCACGGCCAGCAAAACCTGATTGACGATCCCTACAGCTTTGGGCCGCTCTTAAAAGAGATGGACGCCTGGCTGCTGTCCGAAGGGACCCATTTACGCCCCTACGAAACGCTGGGTGCCCATGCGGATACCATGGACGGTATCACCGGCACGCGCTTTGCCGTATGGGCGCCAAACGCCCAGCGCGTCTCCGTTGTCGGGCAGTTCAACTACTGGGACGGTCGCCGCCACCCGATGCGCCTGCGCCGTGAGACGGGCATTTGGGAGCTGTTTATCCCCGGGGCGCATAACGGCCAGCTCTACAAATTTGAGATGATCGACGCGCACGGCAAGCTGCGCATTAAAGCCGACCCGTACGCCTTTGAGGCGCAGATGCGCCCGGATACCGCATCGCTGATCTGCGGCCTGCCGGAGAAGGTCGTTCAGACCGAGGAGCGCAAGCAGGCCAACCGCTTTGATGCGCCAATCTCCGTTTACGAAGTGCATCTCGGCTCCTGGCGCCGCCACACGGACAACAACTTCTGGCTCAGCTACAGGGAGCTCGCCGACCAGCTGGTGCCGTACGCCAAATGGATGGGCTTTACCCACCTCGAACTGCTGCCGGTTAACGAGCACCCGTTCGATGGCAGCTGGGGCTATCAGCCCACCGGGCTGTATGCGCCCACGCGGCGCTTCGGCACGCGAGATGATTTCCGTTATTTCATTGATGCTGCGCACGCCGCCGGGCTGAACGTGATCCTCGACTGGGTGCCGGGCCATTTCCCGTCGGACGATTTTGCGCTGGCAGAGTTCGACGGCACGAAGCTGTACGAGCACAGCGACCCGCGCGAAGGCTATCACCAGGACTGGAACACGCTGATCTACAACTACGGTCGCCGTGAAGTGTCAAACTACCTGGTGGGGAATGCGCTGTACTGGATCGAACGCTTCGGCATTGATGCCCTGCGCGTGGATGCGGTGGCCTCGATGATCTACCGCGACTACAGCCGCAAAGAGGGGGAGTGGATCCCGAACGAGTATGGCGGCCGTGAAAACCTCGAAGCGATTGAATTTCTGCGCAACACCAACCGCATCATTGGCGAGCAGGTGGAAGGCGCCGTGACCATGGCGGAAGAGTCGACGGACTTTGCGGGCGTCTCCCGCCCTCCGTCATCAGGCGGCCTGGGGTTCTGGTACAAGTGGAACCTGGGCTGGATGCACGATACGCTCGACTACATGAAGCTCGACCCGGTTTATCGTCAGTATCACCACGATAAGCTCACCTTCGGGCTGCTCTATAACTACACCGAAAACTTCATGCTGCCGCTGTCGCACGATGAAGTGGTGCACGGCAAAAAATCCATTCTCGACCGCATGCCGGGCGACGCGTGGCAGAAGTTTGCCAACCTGCGCGCCTACTACGGCTGGATGTTTGCCTTCCCGGGCAAAAAGCTGCTGTTTATGGGCAATGAGTTCGCCCAGGGTCGCGAGTGGAACCACGACACCAGCCTCGACTGGCATCTGCTGGAGGGCGGCGACAACTGGCACCACGGCGTACAGCGTCTGGTGCGCGACCTGAACCTGACCTACCGCCACCACAAAGCGCTACACGAGCTGGACTTCGACCCGTACGGCTTTGAGTGGCTGGTGGTGGACGACCACGAGCGCTCGGTGTTTGTCTTTGTACGTCGCGATAAAGCGGGCAACGAGATTATCGTCGCCAGCAACTTCACGCCGGTGCCGCGCGAACACTACCGCTTCGGCATTAACCAGCCGGGCAAATGGCGCGAGATCCTGAATACCGATTCCATGCATTACCACGGCAGTAACGCCGGTAACGGCGGGCTGGTGCAGAGCGATGCGATTGAAAGCCACGGGCGTCCCAACTCCCTGAGCCTGACGCTGCCGCCGCTTGGCACCATCTGGCTGATGCGGGAGGGAGAATGACGCAGCTTACGGCAGGTAAACCCGAACCGCTCGGCGCGAGTTTTGACGGAAAGGGGGTGAACTTCACGCTCTTTTCTGCTCACGCGGAGCGGGTGGAGCTCTGCGTGTTTGACGGGGAGGGTAACGAGCGCCGTTACGATTTACCGTCCCGCACGGGAGACATCTGGCACGGTTACCTGTCCGGTGGGCGTCCGGGAATGCACTACGGTTTTCGCGTACACGGCCCGTGGGAGCCTTCTCAGGGGCACTGGTTTAACCCGGCGAAGCTGCTGATTGACCCGTGCGCGCGCCGCGTGGACGGCGAGTTTAAAGACGACCCGCTGTTCCACGTCGGCTACGGCGAACCGGACCACCGCGACAGCGCGCCCGTCGCGCCGAAAAGCGCGGTGGTGCACGATCTCTACGACTGGGAAGACGATGCCCCGCCGCGCACGCCGTGGGGTAACACCGTCATCTATGAAGCGCACGTCAAAGGGCTGACCTACCTGCACCCGTCGATCCCCAAAGAGATGCGCGGCACCTACAAAGCGCTGGGGCATCCGACCATGGTCGCTTACCTGAAGCATTTGGGCATCACTGCGCTGGAGCTGCTTCCGGTGGCGCATTTCGCCAGCGAGCCGCGTCTTCAGCGTCTTGGGTTAAGCAACTACTGGGGCTACAACCCGCTGGCGATGTTCGCTCTCGACCCGCGCTACGCGGTGCATCCGGAGAAAGCGCGGGACGAGTTTCGCGACGCGGTGAAGGCGCTCCACGCCGCGGGCATTGAGGTCATTCTGGACGTGGTGCTGAACCACAGTGCGGAAAGCGATCTTGACGGCCCGACGCTCTCACAGCGCGGAATCGATAACCGTAGCTATTATTGGATCAGGGACGACGGTGATTACGAGAACTGGACCGGGTGCGGTAACACCCTCAACCTCAGCCATCCGGCCGTTACGCATTACGCGTACGAGTGCCTGAAATACTGGGTTGAGACGTTCCACGTGGACGGTTTTCGCTTCGACCTGGCGCCGGTGATGGGGCGCACCCCGGCATTCAGCCAGCAGGCACCGCTGTTTGAGGCGATAAAAAACTGCCCGGTGCTCTCAACGGTGAAGCTGATTGCGGAACCCTGGGACATTGGTGAAGGCGGTTATCAGGTGGGGAACTTCCCGCCGCTGTTTGCCGAGTGGAACGACCACTACCGCGATGCCATCCGCCGCTTCTGGCTGGCGCGCGATTTGTCGCTGGGCGAGTTCGCCGGACGCTTTGCCGGCTCCAGCGATCTCTTTAAGCGCGACGGAAAACGTCCGTCGGCCACCATCAACCTGGTGACGGCGCATGACGGTTTTACGCTGCGCGACTGCGTTTGTTTCAATCAGAAACACAATGAGGCCAACGGCGAAGAGAATCGCGATGGCACTAACAATAACCATAGCTTCAATCATGGTATAGAAGGATTAGGCGGAAGTCTGGATGTGATCGAGCGGCGACGCGCCAGCGTTCATGCGCTGCTGACGACGCTTTTACTGTCTCAGGGCACGCCGATGCTGCTGGCGGGCGACGAGCACGGCCACAGCCAGCACGGCAATAACAACGCCTATTGCCAGGACAATACCTTAACCTGGCTCGACTGGGGGGAGGCGAACAGCGGGTTGACCCATTTCACCGCGGCGCTGATCCACCTTCGCCAGCAGATCCCCGCCCTTACCGCCGACAGCTGGTGGGAAGAGGGCGACGGCAACGTTAGCTGGCTGAATAAAGACGCGCAGCCGTTGAGCGCGCAAGAGTGGCAACACGGCATCACCTGCCTGCAAATCCTGCTTTCGGATAAGTGGCTGGTGACGCTGAACGCGACGGACGACGTCGCAGAGATTGTTTTACCTGACGGGGAGTGGCGAGCTGTTCCCCCCTTTGCCGGAGCGGATAATCCGGTAGTAATGGCTGTCTGGCACGGGCCTGCGCACGGAGTGTGCGTATTCCAAAGATGATAAAAAAGGAGTTAGTCATGGTTAGATTAGAGAAGAACGATCCGTTAATGTTGGCGCGCCAGCTACCATTAAAAACTGTTGCCCTGATACTTGCGGGCGGGCGTGGTACCCGTCTGAAAGATTTGACCATCAAGCGCGCCAAGCCGGCCGTTCACTTTGGTGGTAAGTTCCGCATTATCGACTTTGCGCTCTCAAACTGCCTGAACTCGGGCATTCGCCGCATTGGCGTCATTACTCAGTATCAGTCGCACACCCTGGTGCAGCACATTCAGCGCGGCTGGTCATTCTTCAGCGAAGAGATGAACGAGTTTGTCGATCTGCTCCCGGCGCAGCAGCGCGTACACGGGGAAAACTGGTACCGCGGCACGGCGGATGCGGTGACCCAGAACCTCGACATTATTCGCCGCTACAGCGCGGAATACATCGTGATCCTCGCGGGTGACCACATCTACAAGCAGGATTACTCGCACATGCTGATCGACCATGTCGAAAAAGGGGCGCGCTGCACCGTGGCGTGTCTGCCGGTGCCCGTTGCCGAGGCGACGGCGTTTGGCGTGATGCACGTGGATGCGGACGACAAGATTATCGACTTCGTTGAAAAACCGGCGAACCCGCCAACCATGCCGGGCGATGACACCAAATCGCTCGCCAGCATGGGGATCTATGTCTTTGATGCAGATTATCTTTATGAGCTGCTCGAAGAAGACGACAAAGACGAAAGCTCCAGCCACGACTTCGGTAAAGACATCATCCCGAAAATTACCAAAGCTGGCATGGCCTATGCACATCCCTTCCCATTGTCCTGCGTGCAGTCCGATCCGAATGCGGAGCCATACTGGCGTGATGTGGGAACCCTGGAAGCGTACTGGAAAGCCAACCTCGATCTGGCGTCCGTGACGCCTGAGCTGGATATGTACGACCAGAACTGGCCGATTCGTACCCACATGGAATCCCTGCCGCCGGCGAAGTTCGTGCAGGACCGCTCCGGCAGCCACGGCATGACCCTGAACTCGCTGGTCTCCGGAGGGTGCATCATCTCCGGTTCGGTGGTGGTGCAGTCCGTGCTGTTCCCGCGCGTGCGTATAAACTCATTCTGTAATATCGATTCGGCGGTTCTGCTGCCGGATGTCTGGGTAGGGCGTTCGTGTCGTCTGCGTCGCTGCGTGATCGACCGCGCCTGCGTCATTCCTGAGGGAATGGTGATTGGTGAAAACGCGGAAGAAGATGCGCGTCGCTTCTACCGTTCTGAAGAGGGGATCGTGTTAGTCACACGGGAAATGTTGCGGAAGCTGCAGATCAAACAGGAGCGATGATGCAGGTTTTACACGTATGTTCTGAGATGTTCCCGTTGTTAAAAACGGGCGGCCTGGCGGATGTTCTTGGTGCATTACCGGCGGCGCAAATCGCCGGTGGAGTCGATACCCGCGTCCTGCTGCCCGCCTTCCCGGATATCCGGCGCGGCATACCTGATGCAAAGGTCGTGACCCGCCGTGAAACGTTTGCCGGACGCATCACCCTGCTGTTTGGGCACTACAACGGCGTAGGGATCTACCTGATCGACGCGCCGCATCTGTATGACCGTCCGGGCAGCCCGTATCACGATACCAACCTGTTCGCCTATACCGACAACGTGCTGCGCTTTGCGCTGCTCGGCTGGGTGGGGGCGGAGATGGCCGTCGGGCTGGATCCATTCTGGCGTCCGGATGTGGTCCACGCGCACGACTGGCACGCCGGGCTGACGCCAGCGTATCTGGCGGCAAAAGGGCATCCGGCAAAATCGGTGTTTACGGTGCACAACCTGGCGTATCAGGGCATGTACTATGCGCATCATATGAATGACATCGATCTGCCATGGTCGTTCTATAACATGCACGGGCTGGAGTTCAACGGGCAAATTTCGTTCCTGAAGGCCGGGCTGTACTACGCCGACCACATCACGGCGGTGAGCCCCACCTACGCGCGTGAAATTACCCAGCCGGAGTTTGGCTACGGTCTGGAAGGGCTGCTGCAGCAGCGCCATCGTGAAGGCCGCCTGTCGGGCATTCTGAACGGCGTGGATGAGCAGATCTGGAGCCCTGAAACCGATCTCCTGCTGGCCGCGCGCTATGGCCGCGACTCGGTGGAAGATAAAGCCGAAAACAAACGCCAGCTGCAAATTGCGATGGGGCTGAAGGTCAACGACAAGGTGCCGCTGTTTGCGGTGGTCAGCCGCCTGACCAGCCAGAAAGGGCTGGATCTGGTGCTGGAGGCGCTGCCCGGTTTACTGGAGCAGGGCGGACAGCTGGCGCTGCTCGGCGCGGGCGACCCGGTGCTGCAGGAAGGTTTCCTCGCCGCCGCCGCGGAACATCCGGGGCAGGTGGGCGTGCAGATTGGCTATCACGAAGCATTCTCGCACCGCATTATGGGCGGCGCAGACGTGATTCTGGTGCCGAGCCGTTTCGAACCCTGCGGCCTGACGCAGCTCTACGGCCTGAAATACGGCACGCTGCCGCTGGTGCGCCGCACGGGCGGGCTGGCGGATACGGTGTCGGATAGCTCTCTGGAAAACCTGGCGGACGGTATCGCCAGCGGGTTTGTCTTTGAAGACAGTAATGCCTGGTCGCTGCTTCGGGCGATTCGGCGTGCGTTCGTCTTGTGGTCCCGTCCATCCCTGTGGCGTTACGTTCAGCGTCAGGCGATGTCCATGGACTTTAGCTGGCACGTTGCGGCGCAGTCGTACCGCGACCTTTATCAACGCTTGATGTAACGAGGCGAAGTTACTGATATGAACGCTCCATTTAGCTACTCTTCCCCCACGCTCAGCGTTGAGGCGTTAAAGCACTCCATCGCCTACAAGCTTATGTTTACCATCGGGAAAGATCCGGTCATCGCCAACAAGCACGAGTGGCTGAACGCCACCCTGTTTGCGGTGCGTGACCGCATGGTCGAACGCTGGCTGCGCTCTAACCGCGCCCAGCTTTCGCAGGAGACGCGGCAGGTTTACTACCTGTCGATGGAATTTTTGATTGGCCGCACCCTCTCCAACGCGCTGCTGTCGCTCGGTATCTACGACGACGTCAAAACCGCGCTGGAAGAGATGGGGCTGGATTTAGAAGAGCTGATTGACGAAGAGAACGACCCGGGGCTGGGTAACGGCGGTCTCGGGCGTCTTGCCGCCTGCTTCCTTGACTCGCTGGCAACGCTGGCGCTGCCGGGGCGCGGCTACGGTATTCGCTACGACTACGGCATGTTCAAGCAGAACATCGTTGATGGCCGGCAGAAAGAGTCCCCGGACTACTGGCTGGAATACGGCAACCCGTGGGAGTTCAAGCGCCACAACACGCGCTACAAGGTGCGCTTTGGCGGACGCATTCAGCAGGAAGGGAAAAAGTCCCGCTGGGTGGAAACCGAAGAGATCCTCGCCGTGGCCTATGATCAGATCATCCCCGGCTATGACACCGATGCGACCAATACGCTGCGCCTGTGGAATGCCCAGGCGAGCAGCGAAATCAACCTCGGTAAATTTAACCAGGGCGACTACTTTGCGGCGGTGGAAGATAAAAACCACTCCGAGAACGTCTCCCGCGTGCTGTACCCGGATGACTCAACCTACTCCGGGCGCGAGCTGCGCCTGCGTCAGGAGTATTTCCTTGTCTCCGCGACGATTCAGGACATCCTCAGCCGCCACCATCAGCTGCACAAAACCTACGCCAACCTGGCGGAGAAAACCGCGATTCACCTTAACGACACCCATCCGGTGCTCTCCATTCCCGAGCTGATGCGCCTGCTGATCGACGAGCACAAGTTCAGCTGGGACGACGCGTTTGAAGTGACGTGCCAGGTGTTCTCCTATACCAACCACACCCTGATGAGCGAAGCGCTGGAGACCTGGCCGGTGGACATGCTCGGCAAAATTCTGCCGCGCCACCTGCAAATCATCTTCGAGATCAACGACTACTTCCTCAAGACGCTGCAGGAGCAGTACCCGAACGATACCGGGCTGCTGAGCCGTGCCTCGATCATTGATGAATCAAACGGTCGTCGCGTGCGCATGGCCTGGCTGGCGGTGGTGATCAGCCACAAGGTCAACGGGGTGTCTGAGCTGCACTCGAACCTGATGGTGCAGTCCCTGTTTGCGGACTTCGCGAAGATCTTCCCGACACGCTTCTGCAACGTCACCAACGGCGTTACGCCGCGCCGCTGGCTGGCGCTGGCCAACCAGCCGCTCTCTGACGTGCTGGATGAGAATATCGGCCGCACCTGGCGCACCGATTTGAGCCAGCTGAGCGAGCTTAAGCAGCATATTGATTTCCCGACGGTGAACAAGGCCGTGCGGGAAGCCAAGCTGCTGAACAAGAAACGTCTGGCGGTCTGGCTGGCGATGCACCTCAACGTGGTCGCAAACCCAAAAGCGCTGTTTGACGTGCAGATCAAGCGCATCCACGAATACAAGCGTCAGCTGATGAACGTGCTACACGTGATCACTCACTACAACCGCATTAAGGCCGATCCAACCGCAGAGTGGGTGCCGCGCGTGAAGATCTTCGCCGGTAAGGCGGCTTCCGCTTACTACATGGCGAAGCACATTATTCACCTGATCAACGACGTGGCGAAGGTGGTTAACCAGGATCCGGAGATTGGCGACAAGCTGAAGGTGGTATTCATCCCGAACTACAGCGTCAGCCTGGCGCAGCTGATCATCCCGGCGGCAGATCTCTCCGAGCAGATCTCCACGGCGGGAACGGAAGCGTCCGGCACCAGCAACATGAAGTTTGCCCTCAACGGCGCGCTGACCATCGGCACCCTGGACGGGGCGAACGTCGAGATGCTGGAGCACGTAGGAGAAGAGAATATCTTTATCTTCGGCAATACCACCGAAGAAGTGGAGGCGCTGCGCAGGAAAGGCTACTCCCCGCGTGAGTTCTATGAAGGGGATGAAGAGCTACGTCAGGTCCTGACGCAGATTGCGACCGGTGTGTTCAGCCCCGACGAGCCGGGCCGCTATCGCGATCTGGTGGATTCGCTGATTAACTTTGGCGACCACTATCAGGTGCTGGCGGATTATCGCAGCTACGTGGACTGCCAGGATAAAGTGGACGAGCTGTACCGTCAGCAGGAGAAGTGGACCAGCGCGGCGATGCACAACATCGCCAACATGGGGTATTTCTCGTCTGACAGGACCATCAAGGAGTATGCCGAGAACATCTGGCATATTGATCCGGTACGGTTGTAAAAACAAAGCCCGGTGGCGCCACCGGGCTTTTTTACATCACGACGCCAGCGACAGCTCACGCTTCCCCGCATGCTGCTGCAGCCACTGCGCCACGCGAGACTGCTGCTCGGCGTTAAGCCACATCCCTTCTTTGGTACGACGCCAGATGGCATCTTCAAGGCGGCGAACCCACTCGTGCTTAACCAGGTAGCGCAGCTCGGCCTCGTACAGCTCGTGGCCGAAATGTTCACCCAGATCGGCAAGCGATTTCGCGTCGCCCAGGAACAGCTCGGTATTGCTGCCGTAGGTGCGGGCGTAGTGGCGCGCCATCCCTTCGGTAATGAACGGGAAGCGACGGCGCAGCTTCGCGGCGTAATCGTCGCGGTTTCCGCCAATATCTCCGCCGGGCAGCACTGCCTCTTTGGTCCACGCCGGGCCAATACCTTTGTAGTACGGCGCCAGTTTTTCCAGCGCGTGCTCGGCCAGCTTGCGGTAGGTAGTCAGCTTGCCGCCAAACACCGACAGCAGCGGTGCCTGACCGTCTACGTCGTGGATATCAAGCGTGTAGTCGCGGGTGATGGCCTGCGGTGAGTCAGACTCGTCATCGCACAGCGGACGCACGCCAGAGTAGGTCCAGACCACGTCGTCGCGCGACAGCTGTTTCTTAAAGTGTGCGTTATACACTTTCAACAGGTAGTTCACTTCGCTCTCGTCGATCTCGACGTTCTTCGGATCGCCTTTGTACTCCACGTCGGTGGTGCCGATGATGGAGAATTCGTCCATCCACGGGATCACAAACACGATGCGTTTATCTTCGTTTTGCAGGATATAAGCCTGCTTCTGGGTATGCACGCGCGGCACCACAATGTGGCTGCCCTTGATCAGGCGGATGCCGTACGGCGAAGGCAGGTGCATGCCGTCGTCGAAGAACTGCTTCACCCACGGGCCGGTAGCGTTCACCAGGCCGCGTGCTTTCCAGCTGAACTTCTCGCCGGTATCCACGTCTTCCGCTTCCACAATCCACAGGCCGTTTTCACGACGGGCGGCGGTCGCGCGGGTGCGGGTTTTCACCTCGCCGCCTTTCTTCTCGACCATCTGCGCATTCGCCAGAACCAGACGCGCATCGTCCACCCAGCAGTCTGAATATTCGAAACCGCGCACGATTTCCGGCTTAAGGACCGATTCTGAGCCAAAACGCAAACCGTTCGAACCCGGCAGGCTGGTGCGTTTGCCCAGATGATCGTACATAAACAGGCCGATGCGGATCATCCACGCCGGACGCAGGTGCGGGCGGTGCGGCAGGCGGAAGCGCATCGGGATCGCCAGATGCGGGGCCATTTTAAGCAGCACTTCGCGTTCGGCCAGCGCTTCGCTGACCAGGCGGAATTCGTAGTGTTCCAGGTAGCGCAGGCCACCGTGGATCAGCTTGGAGCTGGCGGACGACGTCGCGCAGGCGAGATCGTTAGCTTCCAGCATCAGCACGGATAAACCGCGTCCTGCGGCATCAACCGCAATACCGGCACCGTTGATGCCACCGCCTATCACAATCAGATCTTTGGTTTCCATAACACCCTCATGCACTTTCGTTAAAGCTCAAAAATGTTCGATATCGCTCATAATAGCAAAGGAACGCGCTTTTGGTAACATCAAAAAAACAATTTAGAGTGATATGGATAACATAATGGCGTTTACCCGCCGCCAGGACGTACACTACGGGGTAAAATCTTGTCGTTGACCACTGTAAAGAGAACACCATGGATCAGTTTGAATGTATTAACGTAGAAGAAGCCCACCAGAAGATGCACCAGGGAAAAGCGGTGCTGGTGGATATCCGCGACCCGCAGAGTTTTGCGATGGGCCACACGCCGGGCGCGTTTCATCTGACCAACGACACGCTGGGCGCGTTTATGCGCGATAACGACTTCGAAACGCCCGTTATGGTCATGTGCTACCACGGCAACAGCAGCAAAGGCGCGGCGCAGTATCTGATTCAGCAAGGCTATGACGCGGTATACAGCGTCGACGGCGGCTTTGATGCCTGGCATCGTCATTTCCCGGCAGAAGTGGAATACGCGTTTGAGCGCTAATCCCGCTATACTGTCCCCTTTTGTGTGGAAATAAGCGACCGCTGCCCATGTTGATGATCACCTCTTTTACCAACCCGCGCGTCGCCCAGGCGTTTGTCGACTATATGGCGACGCAGGGCGTTATTCTGACCATTCAGCAACATACTCAGACCGACGTCTGGCTGGCCGATGAGAGCCAGGCAGGGCGGGTCAACGAGGAGCTGGCGCGTTTCCTTGAGAACCCCGGCGACCCGCGTTATCTGGCGGCCAGCTGGCAATCCGGGCAGACCGGCAGCGGACTGCATTACAGCCGCTTTCCCTTCCTTGCCACGATACGCGAGCGCGCGGGCCCGTTTACGCTGCTGCTGATGGCGGCCTGCATTATTGTCTTCATTATTATGAACGTGGTGGGCGACCAGAGCGTGATGATCGCGCTGGCGTGGCCGTATGATCCGTCGCTGGATTTTGACGTCTGGCGCTACTTTACCCACGCGCTGATGCATTTCTCGGTGATGCATATCCTCTTTAACCTGCTGTGGTGGTGGTATCTCGGCGGTATCGTTGAGAAGCGGCTCGGCAGCGGCAAGCTGATTGTCATCACCGTAATCAGCGCCCTGCTGAGCGGCTATGTACAGCATAAATTCAGCGGCCCGTGGTTCGGCGGGCTGTCGGGTGTCGTCTACGCTTTGATGGGCTACGTCTGGCTTCGCGGGGAGCGCGACCCGGAAAGCGGCATCTATTTACAACGCGGATTAATAGCCTTTGCGTTAATATGGCTAATTGCCGGATGGTTTGATCTGTTTGGTATGTCTATCGCCAATGGTGCGCACGTCACCGGCCTCGCCGTCGGTCTTGCAATGGCGCTTGCCGACACGCTCCATGCGCGAAAACGAACATAATTCTCAGGGATAATTGATGAAACAAACACAACGTCATGACGCCATTATCGAACTGGTCAAAAAACAGGGATACGTCAGCACCGAAGAGCTGGTCGAGCAGTTTGCCGTCAGCCCGCAAACCATCCGTCGTGACCTGAACGATCTGGCCGATCAGAACCGTATTTTGCGCCACCACGGCGGCGCGGCGCTGCCGTCCAGCTCGGTCAATACCTCCTGGCACGACCGTAAAGCCACGCAGACGGCAGAGAAAGAGCGCATTGCGCGTAAAGTGGCGAGCCAAATCCCGAACGGTGCGACGCTGTTTATTGATATCGGCACCACGCCAGAAGCGGTTGCTCATGCGCTGCTGGATCACGAGAACCTGCGCGTGGTGACCAACAACCTGAATGTCGCCAACACGTTGATGCAGAAAGATGATTTCCGCATCATCCTTGCGGGCGGCGAACTGCGCAGCCGCGACGGCGGGATTATCGGCGAAGCGACGCTCGACTTTATCTCTCAGTTCCGCCTCGACTTCGGCATCCTGGGGATCAGCGGCATCGACACCGATGGCTCACTGCTGGAGTTTGATTATCACGAGGTGCGCACCAAGCGCGCGATTATTGAGAACTCGCGCCACGTGATGCTGGTGGTGGACCATTCGAAGTTTGGCCGAAACGCGATGGTGAACATGGGCAGCATCAGCATGGTGGATGCGGTCTATACCGACGTGATGCCGCCAGCGGGCGTGATGCAGGTGATTAAGGATAATAATTTGCAGTTAGAGTTGTGTTGAAAAGCCGTTCTCCCTCTCCCTGTGGGCTGAGGGATCCCCACAAAATAATACCAGCACGGACGACCCCCTCTCCCTTGAGGGAGAGG